>CAZMEH010000492.1:0-27376 GCA_964564885.1 uncultured Saprospiraceae bacterium
TTTCTACAAAATGTAGGGTGCCCCAAATTTGCTGGTTTTTAGAAGGTCGAGATACACTAAATAGTCGTTTTGTAGAATTCAAAATCTCCACTCGATAACCTTATTCAAAATCTTGATAAATCGCAAGCAAGATAACTTGAGGCTCTTAGGGCAGGGTCAATCAGTTCTAATGTTTTCAAATATGAAGCAATTTAATATGAATTTCATTAGCTTGTCAATCTTATTTGCAAAGCAAATATTAGACTTTTAATGGAATTAAAGCCATTGTATCTAAATCGGTTAATAGCACAATTCTTCAGTATATATTAATAAAAAAAAGAACCATCTAACGGATGTTAGATGGTTCTCTTCATTTTATACAGTAATATACTTCATTATTGTAGTAGTGTTGTGTTAGTGTTTAGACTAGTAACCACCACGGTTACCACCGCCACCACCGTAGCCACCGCCACCGCCGTAACCACCGCCACCGCCACGATTTCCACCGCCGCCGCCGTATCCACCACGACCACCGCCGCCGCCACCACGACCACCACGTCCGCCGCCACCGCCGCTTCCGCCACGATCTTCAGCTTCTTTAACTACAATCTCACGACCTTCTAACTCAGAACCGTTAAGTTCGTTGATAGCTTCACCCGCTTCTTCATCATTATCCATCTCAACAAAACCAAAACCTCTTGAACGACCAGTATCACGGTCAAAAATAACTTTAGCAGAAGAAACTTCACCAAAAGCAGCAAATGCATCCTCTAAATCTTCGCTAGTTGTATTGTAATCTAGCTTTGCAACAAAAATCTTCTTCATGATAAGAATTTAAAATGTTAAAATAGAGCTCTATAATAATAATAATTTAATACACTCTATTTTAGTTAAACGTATATAATAAACAATAGTAAAAGAGGAATAATTAAGATAAGACAGAGAAATGAGAAAATCACTTGTAGTCGAATGCTTCTTTATTACTTTCTCTATATTTTATTCAGATAAAATTAAACAATATTTATTTTTTATAAAGTTGTTATTTTGAATACAAATACCCAATTTTACAATCTTAATAATTAGATGAACATTGTTTAAGATTAAAACATATTTCTTGTAGTATTTTTAATATAGATATTACTAACTAAAAAAATACTGCGAACTATATGCTAATCAATCATTGAATTCATTAACTCAATCATTAACTACTCTACAAATATATAAAGAACTTAGCAATAAATCCACCTTTGTAATGAAAATAAAAGACCAACTTAACAGAAATATCGACATGCCAGAAACTCCTAAACGGATTATTTCTTTAGTACCGTCGCAAACAGAGTTACTTTATTATTTGGGATTAGAAAACGAGATCGTCGGAATTACGAAATTTTGTGTGTATCCAGTGCACTGGTACAAGACAAAAACAAAGGTAGGAGGGACAAAACAATATAAATTAGAAATAATAGATAGATTGAAACCTGACTTAATCATTGCTAATAAGGAAGAAAATGATCAACAACAAATAGAATATTTAGCTGAAAGATATCCTGTCTGGATAAGTGATATACAAACACTTGATGATGCTTTTAACATGATTTTAACAATTGGGACACTAGTAGATAAAAAAGAGGACGCTCAAAATTTAGCGAAAATTCTTAAAATGCGTTTTTCTAACCTAAATTTCATAAAAAAACACCGAGTTGCTTACTTTATTTGGCGAAAGCCATACATGATTGCGGCTAACGATACCTTTATTAACGAAATGTTAAAAGTAGCAGGTTATGAAAATGTTTTTGAAAAACTTAGTCGCTATCCAGAAGTTTCTTTAGAACAACTTAGAGAATGTAATCCTGCTGTTATTTTTCTATCATCAGAACCTTATCCATTTAAAGAAAAACATTTTGATGACTTCAAAAATGCTTGTCCAAATGCTATTGTTAAGTTAGTTGACGGCGAGCTGTTTTCATGGTATGGAAATAGGTTATTGAAGTCAGCCGATTATTTTGAAGGATTAAAAAAAAGCTTCTAGATAGCTTTAAAACAAAAAAACACTTATAGAATAATCTACAAGTGTTTTATAACAAAAATGGTGGTGCCTCCAGGAATCGAACCAGGGACACCAGGATTTTCAGTCCTGTGCTCTACCAACTGAGCTAAGGCACCATTATTTTGAAAGTTTTAAAGAGCTTTTCCCTCTAAAGCGATGCAAAGATACAAGACCTTTTTTATTATCCAAATAAAGAAGCAATAAAATTAATTTTATTTTCTTGAGTAGGCTAATTAGAACCTTTATTTGCTAGCTACGTTAAATAAAACTGAGGGATTATATGGAACGTTCCAAATGAGTAGAATTTTTACCCGTTCGGACTTGCAACTACATTTTTAACCTGTTTATCTAAAAAATAAGTATTTCGTCGCTGTATTGGTACAATATTAGGGTTAGCTAACGTTAAGAAGACTATAAAACTTTTGTATGTATAGGATATAGAAATTATATTTACTTAAGTTTACGAGGCTTTAAGTTACACCTTTACGTAGAAATTTAGTTTTAGGTAAAGTGCCTTACACAAAATTTAAGCGTCCTAATAGACACATTACACAGAATTTTTAAGTTAAACACATTTATATGAACATTATGAAGTTCAAGCATTTAATGATTTTTCCAGTATTAGCAATTGTATTTTTAGCTAGTACTAACTTCTTGCCAAAGCAAGACGCTAAAAAAGATGAAGTGCTAATCGAGGCTGTCCTAGCTGGATTACGCCAATTGCATTATCAGCCACAGGAATTAAATGATGAATTCTCAGCTAGGGTTTATCATCTATATATGGACAGAATGGACAATACTCGTCGATTCTTTATAGAAGAGGATATTGCAACGTTAGAAGAGTATCGTCTAAAAATTGATGATGAGAGTAGCAAAGCTTCTTATAAGTTTTTTGACCATTCATTAGAACTTTGGGAAGCTCGTCTAGAATCGGTTAAAGGTTATTATCAGGGTTTCTTAGAAAAACCTTTTGATTTTACTAAAGAAGAAATGTATGAAACGGATTCTGAGAAGCGTGGTTATGCAACATCAGAAGACGATTTAAAGGAACTTTGGCGTAAGGCGTTAAAGTATCAAGTAATGACTCGTGTTGCTGATATGGTTGAAACTGAAAATAAAAAAGGTGAAGAGGAGGATAAGTTTTCTTACGAAGAGTTAGAGAAAAAAGCTCGTGATAAAGTGTTGAAAACGCACAAAAACTGGTTTCACCGCTTAGATAGAATGGGTAGAGAGAAGCATTTGAGCATTTATATAAATGCAATTACAAGTGCTTATGATCCGCACACGAATTATCTTGCACCAAAGGATAAGCAAGATTTTGACATCAGTATGTCAGGTCGCTTAGAAGGAATTGGCGCACGTCTTCAAGAAGATGGTATTTATATTAAAGTAATTGAAATTGTTCCTGGTTCTCCTTCTTATAAGCAAGGTGAGTTAGCATCGGGCGATTACATCATTGCAGTTGCGCAAGGTGAGGACGAGTCGGTTGATATTGTTGATATGCCAATTGATGATGCGGTTCAGTTGATTAGAGGTAAAAAAGGAACGGAAGTTCGTTTGACTGTCAAAAAAGTTGATGGAACGAAAGTGATTATTCCTATCGTTAGAGATGTTGTTGTTTCTGAAGAAGGTTATGCTAAATCTTCTATTTTGACTGATGAAGATTTCCCTGGAATGAAAGTTGGTTTTATTCACTTACCTAAGTTTTACACGGATTTCACTGGAACAGGCGGTCGTACTTGTTCAGAGGATGTTAAGGAAGAGGTGATTAAGTTGATGAAAGAAAACGTTGATGGTGTTGTCATTGATTTACGTTTCAACGGTGGCGGTTCATTGAGAGATGTTGTTGATATGTCTGGGTTGTTCGTGAAAGAAGGACCTATGGTACAAGTTAAGTCTAAAGGAAGAAAGCCTTATGTTTATGAAGATGAAGATGACGGACAGATTTTATATGACGGCCCACTAGTTATTATGGTTAATCAATATAGTGCATCTGCTTCTGAAATTTTGGCAGCAGCTCTACAGGATTACGGAAGAGCGGTTATTGTTGGTAGTAAAAATACATTTGGTAAAGGAACGGTTCAACGTTTCTTGGATTTAGATAGAATTGTTATGGAAAATGATGTTAAACCATTAGGTTCTATAAAAATGACTATTCAAAAATTCTATCGTATTAATGGAACAACGACTCAATTGAATGGTGTTGCTTCGGATATTGTTTTACCAGATGTTTACAAATATGTTGAAGTGGGTGAGCGTGAAGAAGATTATCCATTGAAATGGGATGAAATTGCTCCTGCGGAATACGATATGTATAACACAAACTTTGATTTAGGTAAATTGAAAAAAGCTTCTGCAAAGCGTGTGAAAAATAATAATACATTTACTTTAGTAGAAGATAATGCACTATTCTTGAAAACTCGTCGTGAACAATCTAATTTGACTTTGAACTTGGATAAGTATCAAAGCGAAGAGGAAAAAATTAAGGGCGATATTAAAAAGTTTGATGATATTAAGAAGGAAATTCCTTCTTTACAGGTTCGGGTAACTAAGTCAGATAAAGCTGCGGTTGCTGAAAGTGAAAAGCGTCAAGCTAGAATGGACGAATGGCACAAAGATATTAAGAAAGATATTCAGTTAGATGAAACAATGGCTATCATGAATGATATGGTGAAGCAACAAGCTAAATTGACAAAAGGAAATTAGATTTTTTAATGTACAATCCCGAGGTTTCGGGACAAGTTGCTGAATAACTAGAAAACGGCTGAATGATTTTAAAATCATTCAGCCGTTTTTTTATAAAAAACCTTACTTCTATTTTTCTTACGTCAAGTACTTTTCAATATAATCTGTTCTAATCTTACTAAGTGCCACCAACTTTCCTTCCCGTTTTACATGCCAAAATTGCCAGCCGTTACCTGCTTGTTGCTGTATAATTCGTTTACACGTTTTGTGAATTGAGCCAACAAAACCACCTTTTATTTTGATGCTGGCGTTAGCAAGGACGGTAGATTGATGTTTTTTATCTTTAGAATAGAGCTTTTCACCTCTTTTAATCAATTCCTTTTCAACCAGATTTCCAAACGGCACACGAGGCGGTTTTCGTTCAATCTCATTATTTAACAGTTCTACATCTACTGGAACAACATTTAAAATACGTTCCCTCGCTACTTCTACATAAAAAGGCTCTCGCTCAATGCCGATAAAATTTCGATGTAATCGTTTTGCAACTGCGCCAGTCGTGCCACTTCCCATAAACGGGTCAAGAATGACGTCTCCAACATTTGAAGAAGCTAAAATAATTCTTTGTAACAGTTCAATAGGTTTTTGAGTAGAATGCGCTTTTAGACCATCAACTTTGATGCGTTCCCTGCCTGTGCAAATAGGAATGAACCAATCACTTCGCATTTGAAGGTCATCATTATAAGCCTTCATGGTCTTATAATTGAAAGTATATTTACTCTGTTTATTTTTTGAAGCCCAAATCATGGTTTCATGTGCGTTGTTGAAACGAGTGCCTTTGAAGTTCGGCATAGGATTGGCTTTTACCCAAACAATATCATTCAAAAACCAAAAACCTAAGTCTTGCATGATTGCGCCAACCCTAAATATATTATGATAACTACCAATGACCCAAATTGCGCCGTCCTCTTTTAAAACTCGTTTGCAGTCTTGCAACCAAGCTTTTGTATATTCATCGTATTCTTGAAAGGAAGTAAACTTATCCCATTTATCAAAAACGCCTTCGACTTTACTTTGATTTGGACGATAGAGATCTTGCTCTAATTGAAGGTAATACGGAGGATCTGCAAAAATCAAATTAACTGAATTATCAGGTAATTGACTTAAAACTTCTACATTATTACCATTGATAATGGTATTTAAATATGACTTAATTTCCTCCATTGATGATTTAAAACGAGTTTTCTAACGATGATTATTAAAAAACGTCTATGCTTAAAACCTTGAAGTTAGTATTTTTAAACTATAATTTTTACTTTTTGTATTCTAATCTTATAACCACGGAGTTCTCACCGAGTAATCGAGACAGGCTCATTAACTTCGAGCAAGATTTTAGTCAAATTTAAGCGATAATCAGAAGTTTACATTCGTTCTATACTTATCTGTGTTAAAAAAGTGTTATTTTCCACGGTCATTTATAATTGCGAATTAGAGTAATGACAAATTTTAAGTGTAGAATATCAGCTTTAACCATTAATAATACTAATCAAATAAGAATTTTATGTCAGTAATACAACCACATGAGAGACAAATTGGAGGACATCCAGTGGGTTTGTACATTTTGTTTTTTACAGAACTATGGGAAAGATTTTCATATTACGGGATGCGTGCCATTCTAGTACTTTTTATATACACCTCAATTGATGATGGTGGACTTGGCTGGACAAAAGGCGAAGCACTTGAATTGTACGGTTGGTATACTATGCTAGTATATGTAATGTCTATTCCTGGCGGTATTTTAGCTGATAAAATGCTTGGTCAAAAACGAACCGTGATGCTTGGAGGGGCGTTGCTCTGTCTCGGTCACTTGATTTTAGCCTTTCATGGATTAACTGCATTCTATGTAGGTCTTGGGCTAATTGTATTAGGTGTTGGTTGTTTGAAACCCAATATTTCAACAATGGTTGGTGGACTTTATAAAAAAGGCGATAGTCGTAGAGATAAAGGTTTTACTATCTTTTATATTGGTATTAATATCGGTGCATTTCTTTCTGCTATACTCGTTGGTCTTGTGGCAAACAAATATGGTTGGCACTATGGCTTCGGTTTGGCAGGTATCGGAATGGTAATTGGTCAAGCGGTTTATATCTGGGGCCAAAAGTATTTGGTTGGCGTAGGTGACTACATTGGTACATCGGACAATCCAGACAAGGAATTTATGGATAAACCATTAACCAAAATCGAAAAAGATAGAATGATAGTTTTATTCTTATCATTTATTATCATCATTGTATTTTGGGGCGCATTTGAGCAAGCAGGTGGTTTATTGAATATTTATGCAAATGAAAAAGTAAACCTTGCATTGCCATTAATTGGTGCTTCTGTTCCAGCAAGTTGGTTTCAGTCAGTTAACGCATTTTTCATTATTGTATTTGGTACATCCGTAGCTGCTTTTTGGGTAAACCGTGCACGCAAAGGAAAAGAAGTTTCTTCTTTGTTTAAAATGGCTGTTGGTACAATTATCATGGGTTCAGGTTTCTTAATGATGGCAGGTGCAGCGACAGAAGCTGGTTCTATGCCATTTGGTAAATCTGCGATGTTTTGGTTAGTACTTGCTTATTTATTACACACAATAGGCGAGTTATGTGCATCTCCAGTTGCATTGTCTTTTATTACAAAATTAGCTCCTGTGAAGTACGCTTCTATTATGATGGGCGTTTATTTTGCTGCAACAGGTTTTGGTAACAAATTAGCTGGTTCAATTGGCGAAGCTGCACAAGCTGAACCTGTAGAGATTAATCTAATAGCATCACAAGCTGATTTAATTAGTTACGGTGATACGTCAGCGACTAATAACGACAAGGATTTTACTATAAAAGCGAATATTTATAAAGATGCAAATGGTGAATATCAATTGCTAAATTATAGCGAAACAGACAAAGCTTCATTGAATGGATTAATTTCAATGGAAGCAAAAGATAAAGGTGTTTTATCAGCAATGCTAGATGATGAAAATGCTACGCAAGCAGACCAGCGTCATGCTATGTTGCGTTTTTCTAAAGATATAGAAGCTAAAAAAGTAAAAGCTAATAAAGGTGATGCAAAAAGTTATTCAGGAACCTTAGAGGTTTACGAAGTTCAAAATAATCGAGAATTTAGCATCTTCTTATTTATCACAGGCTTAACAGTTGCCTTTGGTTTACTAATTTTAGTATTCTTGAAACGCTTAAAAAGGTTGACACACGGCGCGGAGGATTTAGAAGTAGACGCAGGACATTAGAAAGTATCATATCAAAGACGTTAGATGTTTCCAAAACGTCTAACGTCTTCTTATTTGTAGATAGAATAAATCTGAGATAAAATTAAACCAACTAAATAAAATTATAGAATCATATGAGTAATCAAGAACAACCAAACTTTTTTGATACAAAAGTATTGGGACACCCAGCAGGGTTATTTGTACTGTTCTTTACAGAAATGTGGGAACGTTTTTCGTTTTATGGAATGCGCGTTTTATTAGTCAACTTCCTTACAATGGCAGTTGTTTCCTATAATCCAGGCTGGGAATGGACAGCAGAAAACGCAAGTGCGCTATTCGGTACTTACGCCATGTTATTGTACCTAACGCCAATCCTCGGTGGTATTATAGCCGATAAACTAACAGGTTATCGGATTGCGGTCGTAATCGGTGCAGCCATCATGACGCTCGGTCATGCTTCGATGGCACTCGAAACAGAATTTTCATTATACGCTGGTCTAGCTCTTTTAGTAATAGGTACAGGTTTCTTCAAACCGAATATTACTTCTATTATTTCTGAAATGTACAAAGACTTTCCTGAGAAAAAAGATGGTGCTTACACTATTTTCTACATGGGTGTAAATGCTGGTGCATTCTTCGGAATGATGCTTTGTGGTTACTTAGCAGAACGTGTAGGATGGTCTTGGGGCTTTGGTTTGGCAGGTGTTTTCATGTTGTTGGGTACTTTACAATTCTGGTTAGCTAAACCATTGTTTGGTAAGATTGGTGATAAGCCAACTGCGGAAAGCAAAGCGGTAGCAGCAGAAGTATCAGATGATACAGAAAAGCCAAATCCATTTACTCAAGTAGATAAGGTTTTAATTGCTATTTCTTTAATTCTTGGTTTAGGTTATGCTTTGAATGACCCATTATCAAAAATTGGAGGAATTGATTTATTCCCATTTGAAGTTGGCGGAATGAGCGGACAATATGTTGCGGTACTCATCGGTTTAGGCTTCTTTTTATTCTTGGTAAGTTCTCGTATTGCACGGTATACCAAGATTGTTCGAGATAGAATGATTGCGGTGATTATTTTTGCATTCTTTACGGTATTCTTTTGGATGGCGTTTGAGCAAGGCGCAACTTCATTAGTTTTATTTGCTAGAGATAGCGTTGATAGAACATTGAGTGGAAATGCGGCAACTATATTTAATATAGTAAATACATTGTTGACAATAGTTCCATTAATATTTATTACTTATGTTTTATATCTATTAAACAAACGCACGTTTAAAACCATTCCAGGTTCTAACATAGTCTTGATGGTTTGTTTCCTCGGTGTTTGGGCGGTAGTAGGTTGGATGCTTAATCGTGATTACAGCACAATTGCTTACAATGTTACTTATCAAGCGATTGAAACTCCAGCAATGGACGATGATAATAAACAGAAAATAGAAGAAGATGGAACGCTTGTTTTTAATTATCAACCTATTACGGAATCTATGACGCCAGATTCTACTGATAAAGTGGTAGACAGAACGGCTTCTATCGCAGAACCTATAACACTAGCGGTCAATGAGGAAGTGAAAATCATTCCTAAAGCAAATGATGGTAGTGAGTTTGGGTATTTAGATGAAGAAGGTTTAGCTATTGCATACGAAAGAGGAGAAGAATATGATAAAGATAATGGTGTGGTAAAAGCTACTGTTACCGAAATCAAAGATAACGAAGTTGAGATTACCGTTTCTTGGTTTAGTATTTTGAATTCATTCTTCATCATTGTATTTGCATCATTTTTCTCTAAATGGTGGGAATCTAAATACAATCCATCTGCTGCGGTCAAGTACGGACTTGGTCTAATTATTATGGCAGCGGGCTTTGGATTATTAGCATTTGGTTCTTACGGTGTTGCAGAAGGTGTGAAAGTAAGTATGGTTTGGTTGATATTTGCTTATCTATTCCATACGCTTGGAGAATTGTGTTTATCACCAGTTGGTTTGTCTTACGTTTCTAAATTAGTACCGCCTCGTATGATTGCATTTATGTTTGGTATGTGGTATTTAGCGATTGCAATTGGTAATAAATTAGCTGCTGTAGTTGGTGGACAAATTGAAAATATTACACAGAATTACGGTTTATCGACCTTCTTCTTGATATTTACAATAGTGCCAGCCGTCGCAGGTTTGCTAGTTATTGCACTTAATCCTATAATGAAGAAATTGATGCACGGAGTTAAGTAAAGTTACAAGTTTAGAAACTACGAAATATATTCATGTTCCGATAGCTATCGGAACGACCTAGTAATTACGAATTGTTTTTAATTTTTAGAAAAGCGTTAAAAGTAACTAAGTCAAATTAGTTACTTTTAACGCTTAATTATTTATTAGGCAACAATCTTAGCAATCTATTGGTCGATAGACAAGCTCAACAATCATAATAATTTTAATCAAAACATGGAAACGATAACAAAAACAATGAAAAGCCTAAATGTTATTTATTTGGCTTTAATACTTGGACAATTAATTTTTATGGGAATAGTGATATTCCTTTCTTCTGGAACAATACCCGATTCAGAAAACATGAGTTTGCTACGCACTTTTATTCCTGTAGTGTCTGTTTCTACGGCAGCCATTTCATATGTTATATATAATAAACGAAGAGAAGAAGGCGCAGAAATAGAAGATTTAACAGAAAAAACATTGCATTATCGAGTAAGTAATATTATTCGTTGGGCAGTAGTGGAAGCTGGAAATCTATTTGTTATTGTTTCCGTATTATTGACAGGTTCTACGTTTTTTGTATTATTTTTCATTCTAGGAATGGCTGTTTTTATTGTTTACAGACCAACCGTTAAGGGTTTTGTAAATGATTATAATTTAAGCACTAGCGAAGAAAATGTCTTGTCTAATTAATAATAAGGTGAGAGGAGCGAGGCGTTAGGTGTTAGCAAATGGTTTGTTTTTTGCTGACAACTGAACCTCACGCCTGACATCTCAAACTACATTTTTATGAAAAAAATATTACCATTTTTTACACTTTTACTATTATTGACAAGCCAACTTATTGGTCAATCACGTTATTTAGATAGTTTATTTGTGCCAGTTGTGAGCCAACAAGGCGTTGTTTACGGACAAGCTGATGCACTGAGTTTTCCGTATTTCTTTGAAAGTTCGACTTATTTACAGGATTTAGAAATGGACGTTTACGAGCCACAAGGTGATACCGATCCAATGCGACCTTGTATCGTATATGCACACGGAGGTGCGTTTTTATTAGGTTCTCGAACAGATGCGCCAGTGGTGAAATTTTGTAATGCAATGGCTGCAAAAGGCTATGTAGTGGTTTCCATGAGTTATCGATTGGGTTTTAATTTTACGGATAGCGCATCAGCAGAAAGAGCAGTTTATCGTGGCGTACAAGACATGAAAGCGGCTATTCGTTATGTAAAAGAACAAGCTACAAGTTGGAGTATTGATACAAGTCGAGTGTTTGCAGCAGGAAATAGCGCAGGAAGTGTAGCAGCAATTCATGCTTCTTATCTTGATGAATCGGAGCGCAGTTCGATACAATCAACATTTAATTCACCAGACTTGGGTTGTGGTTCATGTACTGGAAATACGTTGACGCACGGTGATGTTCCTTTAGCCATTGCTAATCTTTGGGGCGCAATAGCGGATACGACTTTTATTGGTTCAAATAATAATGTACCAATGGTTTCTTTTCATGGAACAGATGATGATAGCGTTTTTCCTGGACACGATAGACCTTTTAGTCTTCCAACTTTTCCAAAAATGATGGGAAGTGATTTATTAACCAGTCGATTAGAAACGCTCGGAATTGAAACGGAATATTGGAAATTCTACGGTGAAGGTCACGAAACTTGGGGCGCATCTGGTAATACGCCATATTTTGATACGATTGTAGATAAAACAGCGGAGTTTTTCTATTCTTATCTTACGCCGCCATTATCAACGAATCAAATCGAAAACACAGTAGATTGGAATATTTATCCAAATCCTGTTTCTGATATATTAACCATTGATTTGAAAAATGTTGATTATCAAAATATCAGGATTTCTATCGTCAATGCATTGGGTCAAATTGTGCAAACAGGTAAATTCAGTACCCATAAAACAACTATTTCAACGCAGCAACTACAAAGCGGTTGGTATGGTTTGATATTAGAAAGCGATGATTTTCGAGCAACGAAATCGTTCTTGAAAAATTAAATTTATCGTATATATTTAAGGGTCGGACGTCTTAAAGGCGTCCGACCCTTTGTATTATCCAACTTGCTCCACTGCTTTATTGACGACAATTCCGAAAGTAACGGCAACATTCAAACAAGGCGTTTGACCCAATGCAGGAATATAAATACCCTCATCAATCAATGGCAAAACGTCCAAGTCAAGTCCTTCCTTTTCGCTTCCTAAAATGATTAAATCATTCTTTTGAAATTGAAAATCATTAAGATGTTGAGCCGTTTCGTCAACCAGTGTCGCCACTTTTCGACCTTGATATTCTGTTAAGAAATCAACGATATTATCAATCTTCACGATGTCGATAAACTCAATTGCGCCAGCCGTCCAAACCCTAGCTAAGTGCATCATATCCGCACGAGAAGTTTTGTTATTTGGCGGATCGAGTAATCCATTTTTATCGTAAATATAAATCTTGTCCAATCCGTAAAACTCTGCGCTGCGTATCATCGAAGACATATTCGGACGATATTGAGGCGCAAAAAGTAATGCGTTAATTGCAGTTGGTTTGCTGCTGTTATTGTTTGTTTTGTGTTGCACGTTTGTATAAGTCTTTACTGATTGAATTTAATGTTCGAATACCTTTATCACCCATTTGGCAAATAGAACTATACTGATTGTTTTCTCTAAAAACCAAATAAGTACAACCTGACTCAAAGAAAATATCAGCTTCTGCCAACATCTTTCCTTGTCCTGAAAACGAAATATAAGCAAAAGCATTTCGACAAATGGGATTTTCTGGTTTGCGCAAGGTAAGCAAATTTGCCATGATGCCTTTTGCCTTATCTGGGTCACTTAAGTTGATAGACTGACCAGAATAAGTATTGAAAATCATACTAACATAATCACATTTTTCAAATAATACCTTGGTTTTTTCTTGCGGAAAAAGTGGTAATATATCAAATGAATTCACTGGCTGTACGACGGTTTCTGCTACTGGAACTGCTTCTTGTGTTGTTGTCGCTTCATCATTTTGAGTTGAATTATTATCTTGACAACTCATTAAAACAAGGAAACTTAGAAATATTAATATTTTATACATCGTTTGTTTTTTATAAGTTTGATGGTCAAAAATAAACAACTTTGATGGAAAGTTGGAAATGGAAAGTTGTGTTTATGGAATATTACGAAATAAAACAAAAACATCACTCTATTTTTCAAATACTCCATCATTCCATTTTTAATATTCCAGCAAAAAATATAAGAATAGCTTATAATTGACCGTTTAATTCAAAATGATTATCGAATTTTGAATTACATTATCTTTAAAAATCAAGAATTACAATTTCAAAATAATGAAAAAAATAACACTCCTTTTTATAATAGGATTATTAGCATATAATACACAAGCGCAACAAAGTGAAGGTTTAAAACCATTTCAAGAGTTTTGCAAAGCTTGTGAAGATGGTACAAAAGATTATTATAAATCTAACTGTCGAGGTGTGTTGAGCGTTCGTGATGTGATTGCGGATATTGATGCAGTTGGTATTGAAAAAACGGCTAAAACCATTCAGAACGTTGTTTTTGCTTATAAAAACACAGACGCAGTACGTTATGGTTTCACGGCAAAGACCGAAATTCTTAATAAAAAAGGCGATGTTTTATTCACTTCAATGGATGGAGCGATGTATTATTTGAATAGCGCAGGTAATTTAGGGCAAATTATTAGCACTAAAATGCAGAATTTTCAAGCACGAAATTTAGAAAATGGTCAATCGGTATTATTTAGATTTCCTGTAAATCTTGAAATTCCAGCTGATGCGAAGAAATTGAAAGTAAGAACGACCGTTTATAGAATCGACCTTTCTAATCGTGAATTAGTAGAAGTTGAAACGAATACGACCAAGGTTAAATAATTTACGAATTACGATATTATTAGAAAATACTAGGAATAAGAGTTAGGTGATTTAATTATCTAACTCTTATTTTTTTGCTAAAAAAGCGAATTTGAATCTAAATGCAGATAAGTTACCTTTGGAAGCGTCTTGATAAACGACTGACCGTCTGTCTTGCGGCTGTTAGTTTGTAATGAAAGAAAATAATTCCTTAAAACATTTAAATCATGAGTGAACATATTTTAGACGAAGAGCAATTTGTGAAAAATAACTTGAGAAGAAGAGATTTACTTCCTACTTGGATAAAATTATTTACTTGGGTTTTTCTAATTTTTGGTGCAATTACTCCAATAGTCTTCGTCTTGGGAATAGTGGGAATAAATGGAAATATCTCGTTATACGGATTAGAAACAAATCAACCGCTATCGTTAATGGGAATGGCTATTACCCTATTATTTTTGATAAAAGGAGTCGTTGCATTTGGATTGTGGACAGAAAAAAAATGGGCTGTGTATTTTGCAATAGCTGATGCTGTTATTGGAATAATAGTATGCATTATCGTAATGGTAACGCTTCCAAGTCCTTTCATGAGGCTAGAGTTAATTCCTTTAATTCTGTATTTGAGGAAAATGGTAAAAATCAAACCTCAATGGATGAAAATATTGGACTAAAAAATAGAAATTGAGTGAAAATAATGAGATAAATTAGACGCCATAAAAAAAGGTTCATTCTTAGTTTATATAGAAACAATAGGAGATGATAAACCTATAGAAATAGTTAGAAACGAACTTGAAGATGTTGATTTCTTGTGATAGAAAAGGTGAAAATGAGTGATTATTCTGATACTATTGATAGTTTCGTTTCTAAACTTTCAGGAAAATATGAAAATTAACTACTTTTTTTAAACCTGCTCTTCTTATATTTGTTGAAGTAACATAGACATTCTTGTCTGTGACGCCAATGCTTGCCGCTAGTGTTGGTGTGAAATGGAATATATGTGTTACAATACTATTAATAGCGGCACAAACTGGCGTCACAGGCAGGAATGCTGAGGTTTCGGGACAAGTAGCATATGCTACATAAAAATACAATTCGCATGAATGTAAATGACTTATTGCAGAAAGCGTTAAATTTTGAATTTCTGACAGCAGCAGAAGGTGTATTTCTGTTTGAAAACGGAAGTATGACCGAATTGATGTACGTTGGACATCAAATGCGTATGCATCATGTTCCTAATAAGACGGTGACTTGGATTATTGATAGAAATTCGAATACGACAAATGTTTGTATTGCGAATTGTAAATTCTGTAATTTCTATCGTAAGCCAGGACACGAAGAAGCATATACGACAACGATTGAAGATTATAAAGTCAAAATTGACGAACTATATAAATTTGGTGGAAATCAATTATTGCTGCAAGGTGGTCATCATCCAGATTTAGGTTTGGACTTTTATGTGAAAATTTTTAGTGAGCTGAAAGCACTTTATCCAGACTTGAAACTGCATGCACTCGGACCGCCCGAGATTGCACATATTGCAAAATTGGAACAAGCAAGCCACACGGAAGTATTGGCTGCGCTCAAAGAAGCAGGTTTGGATTCATTGCCAGGCGCAGGTGCTGAAATCTTGAGCGATAGAGTTCGACGCTTGATTTCTAAAGGAAAATGTGGTGGTCGAGAATGGTTAGATGTGATGCGTGCAGCGCATAAATTGAATATTACCACTTCTGCAACGATGATGTTCGGACACATTGAAACGAATTTGGAACGAATGGAACACTTCGTCGGTATTCGTCAAGTGCAGTCTGAAAAGCCAGCAGATTCGAACGGATTTTTAGCATTTATTCCATGGCCTTTCCAAGATGAAGACACGATTTTGAAGCGTTTGAAGCGGGCAAGAAACGTCGTTTCAGCGGAAGAATACATCAAAATGATTGCGATGAGTCGCATTATGTTACCGAATATTGTTAATGTTCAAGCGTCATGGTTGACGGTTGGAAAGCAAGTAGCGCAAGTTTGTTTGCATTCAGGTGCAAATGATTTTGGTAGTATTATGATTGAAGAAAACGTGGTTTCAGCAGCAGGAGCGAACTTTAGGTTTACCTCTAACGGTATTCAAGACTCCATTAGAGACGCTGGTTACACGCCTCAATTGCGTACGCAAGAGTATGGATATAGAGATTTGCCAGAGAATATTATTCAACAAAAATTGGATACTGCAACTATGGTGGTGGATTAAAATAAGTAGTAGGTAGTAGGTAGTAAGTGCGTATCATACTTGACTTACTACCTAAAACTTACTTAAATCTACACTTTCATCATGAATTCGATTAAGTTATCTTGATTTGCAAGTTCTAGTTTTTTGCGTAAACGGTAGCGGGCAATTTCGACGCCACGAACGGAAATATTCATCAACGGCGCAATTTCTTTAGTCGATAAATTCATGCGCAAATAAGCACAAAGGCGATAATCCTTTGGTGTCAATTTAGGATGCTTTTCTCGAAGACGTTGTAAAAAGTTACTGTGAACTTGGTCAAAATACTGCTCAAACTGCTGCCAGTCATTACTTAAATCTTCATCTGCTGTTAATAGTCTAATCACTTTTCTGACCGATTTTGAAGTAGCAACATCAGCTGTCGCTTTACTAATCTTTCGGAGTTCTTCTTGTATTTTTTGGAGCATTTCACTCTTCTTAACCAAGTGCATGGTCGTACTTGCGAGTTCTTTATTTTTGAATTTTATCTTAGCTTGAAGCTTTTCTCGTTCTAGCTTAGAAATTTGAGCTTGTTGTTGTTGCTCAATGATTTTATATTCCTGTTCTTTTTCCTTTAATGTGATTTCCTGCTTTTCTTGAAGTTGTGCCTTCTCTTTCTCAAATTGTTTTTTGGGAATAAGTATAAGTGAAAAAAGTAAACCGACAAACATTAGAAAATAAACCGAATAAGCAAATCTTGTGGCGTACCAAGGCGGTGAAATAGTGAATTGATAACTAGCTACTTCACTAATAAATCCATTAATATTTCTGGATCGAACCTTAAAAGTATAAGTGTCAGGATTAAGGTTTGTATATTCTTTTTCGGTTTTTTTTGTCCACATTTGCCAATCATCTTCAAAACCATCTAAGTAAAATTGATACTCAATACTGTTAACATCCTGATAGTAGGTGGCAGAGTAATTAAAACGCAGTGCGTTGTGCTGAGCGGCTATTTCTGGAACTTCTGAATTTTCTGTGGTAGAAAAACCGCCAAATAAAAGTTGATTATTGGTTTGTAATTCAACGGAACAAATGATCGTTTGAAAACTAGTATCTGGATTTGTATTTTTAGGATTGAAATGTACAAATCCGCTTTCTAAAGCAATAAAAACATTCTCCTCATCATAAGGATAAATCGTTTCAAAACCACCAACAAGTTTATTTTTTAACTTTGGAAACTCTTTTTTCTCAATATTTTTATAGACACCGCCATCACTGACCTCAAGCACACCGACCGCTTCATCTGTAACAAACCAAATATCACCATTTGGCGCTTCTATTAATCTTCTAACCCGAACGTCATCACCAAAAACATTATTCCATTTTTCATTCGCTTCAAATTTATCTGTTTCTACATTATAACTATAAACGCCCTTTTCGGCACAAAAAACAGCTTCGTCACCTATTTTAAATACATAAATTAACAAATCAGAAGGGAAACCATGTTGAGAATTATATAATTTTACATTTTCCACTTTAGAATAATCATCCGCTAACTTTACCTTAAAAACACCACGGTAAGGATGCGAAACCCAAATATTACCCAACTCATCTTGAGCCATAACCCGACAAGATTCTTTCCAATCTGCTTCAAAGTCTTTAGTAAATGTCCAATTATTATTTTTCCATTCCATTAGCCCTAGTCCGCCATAGAAACCAGCAAGCAATAGATTTTCGTCTTCTAAAGGAATTTGAAACCAAGCACCTTCTTTATCCGTAATTTGTTGAGCGGTATTTCCTTTAATTTTAAAAATGCCTTCATGATGATTAAGCAATAATTCATTATTGAAAGATAGTAAATCCCAGACTTGACCACTTGAGTTAGTGACCATCTGATAAGGTGTACTGTTTGTTGGATTATAATAATTTTGCCAAGGATTAGAATAAACAGCATTAGAAGTACCAAAGTAAATACGATCA
The DNA here is from genome assembly GCA_964564885.1 of uncultured Saprospiraceae bacterium. GTDB lineage: Bacteria > Bacteroidota > Bacteroidia > Chitinophagales > Saprospiraceae > CAKZLL01. Next base: position 18,215 of record CAZMEH010000492.1, read on the forward strand.
TCGAAAATATTGATAGCGTAACCTGTTCCTTCTAAGTCATCATCTGGAAAAACAGTAGTAAACGGAGAACTGGTCTCGATATAATCGATTCCATTGTTTAAGCCTAGCCAAAGGTTTTGAGAATTATCCGCAAAAACACTAATCACACTATTTTTTTGTAAACCGGATTTGTTGTTGATATGATGAATAATACTTCCTTTTTTGTCAACAATAAAAACACCTTTTGTTGATGTTCCAAAGGCAAAAGTATTTTCATCAATTTGCGTAGAGCAATAAATATTACTTGATTGAAGCCAGTTATTGTCATTGGTTTGCCAACGACTAAGTGTAGTATCTGCGTCTAACTGAAATAAGCCACCTTTGACGAAAGTAACCAATAACTTATTATTATCAAGCTCATAAATACCAGAAAGATCATTGTTTAGAAATAAGGGATTGTCAGTGAATCGGTGAAATGTATTATTTTTAAATACCAAAAGTCCTTTTTTAAAATCTTGTAAGTAAAGATTATCTCCAACCTTTTTAAGGTATCCAAAAGAAACGCCAGAATATACTAACTCTAATTTTTTACCATCCGAGTATCTAAAAACATCTTTGCCTGTTCGGAAAAAAACTTGATCATTGTGTATTTCAATATCCCAAACATCCGCAAAGTTTTGTTGTGATTTGGGAAGTGAGTTTTTTAAAGAAGTATAAATTAAAACGCCTTGATTATTAGGTTTGAAATAACCCAATTCGCCTTGCGCACCGACAAATATTTTTCCGTCTTTACCAACCCTTACAGAACGAACAAGTGTTTGGTTGCTAACGGCAATACATCGCCATCGTACACCATCAAAAATTAATAAACCACCATTATTAGCAAAATACATAACACCTTTTTCATCTTGAGAAATGTCCCAATTTTGAGTGGCAGCATTATATACACTTTTTGAATAATTAATGATAGGTGGTGTTCCAATATTATTCTTTTGACCAAAAACCACTGTTTTTGCCAAGCAACAAATCATAATTACTAAAAAGAGGTAATTAGTTTTTTTAAATTTGGTTATGTTCATAAATAGCTGATTATAAAAGAACAAAGAGTGAAAATAATTTACTTGATGTACTAATGATGAAGTAATAGTGAAGTAATGATGAAGTAATAATAATAACTTTTTTTTACTTTCTCACTATTGATGAATGCGAGATGTATCAATTTTGTTTTGCAACCCTAAGATTAGTCCTATTTTTATTGTGATTCTATAAAAGGATTGTAACAATACTAAATGGTAAAGCAGATAATTACAACGTCTTTGACATTTACTTATACTGGCTAGTTTCTCTAAAAATAGTGATTGAAAATAATTGTCTTTTACTTTTTTTAGAATGTAATATTTCTTCACTTAATGTATTACTAAATCAGTATTCAAAATGTTTTCTTGAAAAAGTAGTTGAAATAAAATTAATACATTGGAGTATTAAAAACCTATATTTTTTATCAAAATAATATAAATTAAAAAGAAAAATGAAGTACACTTTAAACATTTTCATTGCCCTGTTTTCCTTATTTATAATAGGATGTAACACAGGAAGTAAAGAAGAGAAAACGACGGAATCAACACCTGAAATATGGGAAGTAGACTTCTTAGATGATTTTGATACATTCAACCCAGAGAATTGGCAGGATCAAAGAATTTGGGTAAATAACGAAAAACAATGTTATGTACCTGATAATGAATACGAAACGAGAGAGGTCAGTGATGGCTCAATAAAAATTAAAGTGGTCAGTCTTGACAAGCCCCTTCCTTGTGATAATCTGGATAAACATGGTAAGCCTCATCCAGAGACTAGGTATGTGGCAGGGCGTATCGCTTCAAAAAACCGAAAAGAATTTGTTAAAGGTAAATGGACTGCAAAACTCAAACTTAGGGGAAATGGAGAGAAAAGTATGTTTCCTGCTTGGTGGATATTAGGTGCACAAAATAATGAAGCTCCTGTTCAAGAAGAGAACGAAAATATCTGTTGGCCATTGGCAGGATCTGGAGAAATTGACATTTTTGAACATCATGGAGATTATGGCGCAGACCATTTCACAACAGGTGCTATCAAAAGCCTAGGAGAATGTGATAAAGGAGATTGGATGAGTATGCGAACGGATGTAGATGCTACATTAAATGAATATCATGAATATTCTGTTGAATGGGAAAATAATGATTTAGTTTACCGTGTCGACGGAAAGGAAGTATATCGCAATATCGGAGAAGGTGATAACTATTCAGAGCCAATGTTTGCTATTTTGAATTACGCTAAAATTACAGATACGGAAATGAAAGGAGAATGGGTGATGGAAGTAGATTGGGTAAAACATGAGGCTCGTAAATAAAGAACTTGTTCAAAGACTATTAGTTAGGGAAAAACAAAAATCATGAATAGCTCAAACAAATATCTTTTATTAATCTTTGTAGTAATTGCATTCGTACAATGCGCACCGCAAAAAAATACAACAGAGTCTATAGCTGAAATACCTTATCGTTTAGTTTGGTCAGATGAATTTGATGAAGATGGCTTACCCAATTCCGAAAAATGGAGTTATGATGTAGGAGACGGTTGCCCAAACCTTTGTGGCTGGGGCAATAATGAGAAGCAATATTTTACAGAAAACCGAGCTGAAAATGCAAGGATTGAAAATGGTCATTTGATAATAGAAGCACGAAAAGAAGATTTCAAAAAAAGCGAATACACTTCTGCTCGATTAGTTTCTAAAGGCAAAGGAGATTTCAAATATGGTAAAATAGAAGCCAGAGCAAAATTGCCATCAGGTATTGGAACTTGGCCTGCATTTTGGATGATGCCTTCAAAGTCAAAATATGGCGGATGGCCAAAAAGTGGTGAAATTGACATCATGGAACATGTTGGATATGATGCTAGTTTGGTTCATGGAACGGTTCACACAGAAAACTACAATCATATGATTGGAACGGATAAAGGTGGTGAATTAAAGAAAAATGATTACGAAAAGGAATTTCATATTTACGGAATAGAATGGACCGCAGAACAAATTGATTTTTTTATTGATGGCAAAAAGTATTTTAGCTTTCAAAACGAGTATAAAACTTCTGCGGAATGGCCATTTGACCAACCTTTTCATATAATACTGAACCTAACGGTTGGTGGTAACTGGGGCGGTAGAAAAGGTGTAGATGAAGATATTTGGCCACAAAAATACATCATTGATTACGTTAGAGTTTATCAGAATTGATCGGAACATTGGCTAAACTACATTTACGGTTACAGAAATATTTACTTTAATCTATTTTTCACACATTCCATAGAGAAAAAATTAACACCTCATGTTTAATCTGCTGATAAAGTCAGGTTGAACATGAGGTGTTAATTCTCCTTAATTAACGGATGTTACGCAAAAGATTAGACATTATTCTAAAGTGTATTTTAAGCAAAAATAGGTATTGATAATCAATGAGTTACAAGTCAGAAACCTATTTTAGAATAATGTCTATTAATTAATTAGTATTATTTTTAAAATTGTCGAAAGTATCCGTATCCATTGTTTTTTGCTGTTTTTCGGTTTTACCAAAAATCGCCTTACTGCGCTTCGCAGTTCAGCGAATAGCAAAAAACAATGTCCCGATAGTAATCGGGAGAAGGCGGAATTTGACGGCTTTTTACCTTGTCTTGTCCCGATTACTATCGTGGATTTTAGCTGGAAAAAGAAAACGCTAGCTCTTCGTAACATGAGTTCTTATACTGAAATTAACTATTATACTTTCCATTCGTGCATCAATCATTTTTTGCGTAACATGAGTTAATTAATTAACTATTTTTTATTCCAATAACGAACTATCAATTTTAATATCACCAAGCAATGTTCTGTGAACAGGACATTTTTTAGCGATATTAAACATTTGTTGACGTTGCTTCTCCGTAATATCACCTTCGATCTCTATTGATTTCTCAATAAAATCAATCTTAGCGGTCGGATTTTCAGAATCTGAATAATCATCGCCGTGACGTTTTTCATGCGATAAATGAACGGTAATATTATCAATATCCCAGCCTTTACGGTCAGCGTACATTTTCATGGTCATACTTGTACAAGCACCTAAACCAGCCAAAAGTAATTCATAAGGTGATGGTCCAAAATCATTTCCACCGACACTTGCAGGCTCATCCGCAGTTATCATATGTTCGTCCATTTTGATGTGCGTTGTGAACTTGTCGCTGCCCGTTTGAACCACAACTTGTTCTCTAGTTCTTAATTTTGGTGTTTCTTCGGTAATATTTAAATAACGAGTTGCCCAACTCGCAATGACATCACCAGCATAAAGCGAATCTGCTTTATTCGATAGCAAATGGTCAGCACCATCTAGCGAAATAAAACTTTTTGGATGAAATGCCGCAGTATAAATATCCGCGGCGTTATTTATGTTGACAATTTTATCTTGTGGCGAGTGCATCACCAAAATAGATTTTCTTAATTCGTTAATCACACTTTTCAAATTTGTACCACGAATATCTTCTAAAAATTGTTGTTTTACTTTGAACGGACGACCGCCAATATTGACTTCTGCACTACCTTGATTTTCAATTTTATCAATATTATCACCAAACTGATGCGCTACATGAAGCGGTTCGGCAGGTGCGCCTATCGTTGCAATTGCAGAAACGCTTTCTATATATTTTGCGGCTAAAAGTACGGCTGCGCCACCTAATGAGTGACCAATCAAAATGGCAGGTGCTTCAAAATTTTCTTTTAAGAAATCAGCAGCAGCAATTAAATCTTGGACATTAGAAGAGAAATTGGTGTCTTCAAACTCACCTTCACTTTCGCCAAGACCAGTAAAATCAAATCGCATGACCGCAAAACCTGCTTTGGTCAATGCTCTACTGATATTTTTAATGGCGAGTAAATTCTTATTGCAAGTAAAACAATGCGCAAAGAGTGCGTAGGCTTTTGGATGCGTGTGAACGGGTGTCTCAATTCTAGCAGATAAACGCTCTCCATCGGCATTATTAAACGTTATTCTTTTAGTTTTCATATTAAGTTACGGTTGACGTCAGGCTGCAAACGGCTGACTGTTTTAGTTCTGTGCTACAATATATATACTTAATGGATAAATATTATGTTGAGTTTTGACAATCGCTTAATTTTTTAATTTGTCAGCTATACATTTGACGTTTTAAAAACCTAATGTATGCACACAAATATTAAAATGCTTTTACGATGTTCCTAAGAATATATATTTTTAGGAACAAAATGTAGAAGATTTTGAAAATCAATTAAATAAAAAGATGTGTGTATACGGTAGGTTTCAAAAACGTCAAACGTTTGGTGCTTAACTGTTCAATTATTTATGAAATTTATGTCAATTCTATTTCAAATTCTGAATATTATTAGTAATTGGTTATTATAATTCATATTCTCGCATATCATAACGAAGAAAATAAACCATTATTAAGCTGACAATTGACAGCTATTTTATAAAAATCAACCAAATGCCAATAGAATCATTAAAACACCCATTTACGTTGCCTTGTGGCGTAACGATACCAAATAGATTAGCGAAATCAGCACTGAGTGAAGGAATTGCAGAAGCAAACGGGAGACCTTCAGAAGCTTTGTTCAACTTATACGAACGTTGGGGAAAAGGCGGTGCAGGCATTCTATTCACAGGAAACGTCATGGTCGATAAAGACCATTTGGTGAATGCGAATGTAATGATTGCTGAAAAGGAAAACTTCTTGGAAGACTTCACGACTTTGGCAACTAGAGCACAAGCTAATGGAACACATCTTTGGATGCAAATCAATCATCCTGGGCGACAAGCGCCGATTTATTTGGACAAAGCTCCTGTTAGTGCATCCGATGTAGGAATGCCATCTAAAGTCTATGCAAAACCTCTTCCATTGACAGAAGATCAGATTTTAGATTTGATAGAAAGATATGGTGATGCGGCATTAATGGCTAAAAACTCGGGTATGAAAGGGGCTCAAATTCATGGGGCTCATGGATACTTAGTGAGTCAGTTTTTATCTGGTTTGACCAATCTTAGAACGGATAAATGGGGCGGTTCACTCGAAAATAGAGCAAGGTTTGTATTAGAGATTTATAAAAATATGCGTAAGAAATGTGGCGCAGCATTTCCTTTAGGTATAAAAATTAATTCTGCGGATTTCCAACGTGGCGCATTCACAGAGGAAGAATCTATGGAAGTTATCCAAATGTTGGATGAAGCAGGAATGGATTTGATTGAAGTGTCTGGCGGAACATACGAACGTGCTGCAATGGTTGGTGCGGTTCAAAAAGAAAGTACGAAAAAGCGGGAAGCGTATTTTATAGAATTTATTGAAAAGGTTAGAGCCAAAGTTAAAAGTCCGTTGATGTTGACTGGCGGTTTCCGAACTTCGGAAACGATGTCTAAGGCTATTGATAGTGGTGAATTGGATTTTGTTGGATTGGGTAGACCGTTTTGCGTTTTTCCTAATATTGCCAATGATATTTTGAATGGAACAATGACCGATTGCTCTGTTCCTAGTTTGAAAACGGGCGTGGATAAGATTGATATGAGCGGAATGCTTGAAACGCCTTGGCATATGTTTCAACTAGTCAGAATGGGTAAAGGTTTGGAGCCTGACCCAAACATGGATGTTTGGATGGTTTATGAAAAAGTCACTGGACGGAAGAGACCGCAGGCTTCTTAATTAAGAATGTAGAATTAGGAATTCTTTTGATTTGGAAACTGTTTAGATTTGGCTAGTCAAATCTAAACAGTTTTTTTAATTACAAATTCACTCAAAATGATAATAGAAACAGAGCGATTAATACTTAGGAAATTTAATATTGATGATGCCGAAGCGGTGCTTGAATTTAACTCTAATTCAGCAGTCATTAAATATACTGGTGATGAATTGGTGAAGTCATTAGACCGAGCTAAGGAAATAATTAATGATGTTTGGTTTGACGATTATGAGAAATATGGCTACGGAAGATGGGCTGTTATTTACAAACGGGAGAATAAAATCATTGGGTTTGCAGGATTAAAATATTTACCTGAAATGGATGAAACTGATATTGGATTTCGATTTTTGCCAGCGTATTGGGGCAAAGGAATCGCAACCGAAGCAGCTAAACCAATCGTCGAATATGGGTTTAAAAACTTCGGATTGGAGCGAATTATAGGAGTTGCCATGCCCGAAAATATCGGTTCTTGTAAAGTTCTTGAAAAAATTGGTTTAAAATTCTACAAAGTAGGTGATTATGATGGTGATGGAGAAATGTATAATTGGTACGAAATCAAGCATAAGTAGCTTTTATATAAGGTTGTACTACAATACATTTTTTTAAACAAGCTTAGAGATTATTTTCATGTTTTTTTATTGATAATCAATTAATTAGAAGTTTTAGTTTTTGTCTCAGTTCTCTCTTCTCTGCCTGCGTCGATAACTCACTGCTCTCTTTTCTAAAATGTATGATAAAAAGCATTAATTTTAACGTTTAATAACTTTTGTTAATAAAGACTAAGGAATGAAAAATAATTGTAGCATTTATTTGTTTCTCATTCCTAATAGATCATTTTAGTGCAAATAATTTGCAACCTGCTTGTATCAGGCAAGTCTAAATTCATCAATCAACCCATTTATGTATCAAAGAGTAATTGATTATTTCGACATTAAAATTTGGAATGTCAAACCAGAAGAGTTGCCAAAGTTAGAAGCGATGGGTATTCATGTGCTTCGTATTATTGTGCTAACTATTCGTTATTTTGCTCGTGACAAATGTTCTTACCGAGCATCGGCATTAACCTTTTACACCTTGTTGACGATTGTTCCTGTTTTAGCTATGGCTTTTGGTATCGCTAAGGGTTTTGGTATGGAATCGGTTTTAGAAGAGCAAATTAGACAAGGTTTTGTTGGACAAGAAGATGTGATGAATCGCATTCTTGAAGTAGTTTCTAATGTGTTGAGTGGAACTCGGGAGGAACTGATTGCAGGAATTGGTATAGTCGTGTTGCTTTGGTCAGTATTGCGTATTTTGAGCAATATCGAAGATACGATGAATGTAATTTGGCAAGCAAAAAAGCCTAGAACGTTGATGCGCAAGGTAGTTGATTATTCTGCACTATTGATTATTGCACCTGTTTTGGTCATAATTTCTAGTGGATTGACGGTTTTTATTACCTCTGTTGTTCGTGAATATACTGACGGTTCAATGGTTGGTTTAGTGGTTGGTTTTCCTTTGAAAATCTTACCTTATGCCCTTATCTGGGTTTTAATGACTTTCCTTTATATCGTGATGCCAAATACAAAAGTTGATATTAAAGCGGCGTTCATCGGTGGTGTTTTAGCTGGGACAGCTTATCAATTGACACAATGGGCGTATATTACATTTCAAATTGGCGCATCAAATGCAAATGCGATTTACGGTAGTTTTGCTGCATTGCCGTTATTTTTGATTTGGTTGCAATTGAGTTGGGTTATCGTTTTGGCTGGTGCAGAATTGTCTTATTCTATTCAGAATGTTGATGATTACGAACAAAATGAAGAGGTTGAAAAAGTGAGTGCGCAATATAGGAAAATCTTGATTTTAAGTATTGCACATGTGATTATCAAGCGTTTTGATAGTGAAAAAGAACCTTATACTGCTAGAGAAGTAGCAAAAGAAACGGCTATCCCTCAGAAACTGCTGCGTCAACTCTTAGAAGAATTGGTAGAAAGTCGAATTATTTCTACAACACGTTTAGATGATAAAATAATTGGTTATCAGCCAGCCAGAGATATTAATAAATTAACGGTTCATCGTATTATTGAGTTGATGGATAGGGAAGGAGTGAATAAATTGGCGATCAATGAAACCGATGCGTTGAAGAAAATCGAAAACGCAGTTATTGCATTAAGTGACGATGACGAGGCGAATGATTCTAATCTGTTATTGAAAGATGTTTAGGTCTTAGGTAGTAAGTAGTAAGTTTTTTTATTGTTAGATTTTCTAGTACAAGACATCTACGACCTACTACTTATTACCTATTACTTACTACTTAAAGCCTAAGACTTACTAAGTAGTATGACAAAAATAATAACTAACCTTTTCGGATGTAAAACCCAGTTTTTAAATAGTTTGATGAAAAATAGTTAGGTTATTATTTTTGGTCGACTACTTACTTA
>CAZMEH010000493.1:0-2019 GCA_964564885.1 uncultured Saprospiraceae bacterium
TGCTCCACTTGCTGTAATTCCTTTCACTTCATAGACTTTCCCAGCAGGTAACATAATTCTTTTGGATTCTCCACCTGGAGGGATTTCACCGATGTATTCTCCATCAATATAGATTTTCATTGCTTCTGCTTCTAATCCATCCGTTGAATTGATCGCAACTATGTAGCCAGTGTTTAAAGCTTCACAAAGATCAATATTTCCAATTAACTCCTCTTTTATATCATCTTTCAAAGTGTAGACTTCATAATACGCATAATCATCTAACTTATTCGCACGAATAGTAATCGTTTCTTCATCTACTTCTACTCGTTTGCGCTCAAGCGTTCCGTCTTCCTCTGATACTTCAAAATGCTTAATCAATGGGTTTGCAACTTTAACAGAATAAATTTCTTCTTTATTTTGATTAAAGAATATTATTAGAAACTCTTCCTCATGGTACTGATGATTATTATTAAAACCAGATTTGGATTTTAAATAACCTTCCGATTCAATAACTCTTTCTAATTGAAAATCAATCAAAGTTTCATCGTTCGCACCATAAGGAACATGTTTTTGAACATGAAATATATAGCTCTGAATGATAGAAGTATCATTTTCAATATTCATTTGAGTATTTGGAGCAGATGAAGTAGTATTCATTTCAAAACTTGATAAAACAAGTAGGAATGCAAATGCAGTTGAGATGTAAATTAGATTTTTCATATGATATTTTGAAACATAGATAATGAACTTGTTAGTTTTAACGTCGTAAAATTAAAAAAAGTGAACCAATGTCAATAATTATCGACATTGATTCACTTTTATATTATTATTAGGTATCGGATACCTAATCTGACGTTTATTTTACTTCAAAATATGACGAGAAATCACAATTTTTTGAATTTCAGAAGTTCCCTCTCCTATCGTACAAAGTTTTGAGTCACGATAGAATTTCTCTACTGGGAAATCTTTTGTATAACCATATCCACCATGAATCTGAACCGCATCTGTTGACACTTCAACGCAAGTTTCAGAAGCGAAATATTTCGCCATAGCTGAAATTTTCGTCATCGGCTGTTTATTATTTAAAAGTTCCGCAGCCTTGCGAGTTAACAATTCTGATGCTTCAATCTTAGTCGCCATATCGGCCAATTTGAACGCAATCGCTTGAAAACTAGCAATCGGTTGACCGAACTGATGACGTTCTTTAGAATACTTTAAAGATGCTTCGTAAGCTCCTTTTGCAATTCCAATAGATAAAGAAGCAATCGAAATACGTCCACCGTCTAAGATTTTCATAGCTTGAATAAAGCCTTCTCCTTCTTGACCTAACATTTGACTTTTGTGAATTCTACAATTATCAAAAATCATTTCAGCCGTTTCAGAAGCACGCATACCGAGTTTATTCTCCTTCTTACCTGCTGAAAAACCTGGCGTTCCTCTTTCTATAATAAAAGTACTCATTCCATGACTGTCCAACAATTCACCTGTACGAACGACCAAAACAGCAATATCACCTGACTCACCATGTGTGATCCAGTTTTTAGAACCATTGATGACATAATAATCGCCGTCTTTTTCAGCAACACATTTCATTCTCATAGCATCGCTACCTGTGTTTGCTTCTGTCAAGCCCCAAGCTCCAATGTGTTCGCCAGCAGCCAATTTTGGTAAATACTTCTTCTTTTGTTCTTCGTTACCAAATTTCAAAATATGGTTGGTACACAGCGAATTATGCGCAGCAAGTGACAAACCTATTGAGCCACAAACTTTAGATATTTCTTGAATAATAGAAGAGTATTCTTGATAGCCTAAACCAGAACCGCCATATTCTTCTGGAACTAAAATACCCATGAAGCCATATTCGCCCATTTTTCGAAAAACGTGAACGGGAAACTCTTGAGATTCGTCCCATATCATCATATCTGGTCTAATATAAGTGTCTGCAAAGTCTTTTGCACTTTGCTCTATCATCTGTAGGTCGGTAGTTATTCCTTGCTCTATCATTTGCGTTAAAAGTTGAAATTGGTTCGATACTAT
>CAZMEH010000494.1:0-4780 GCA_964564885.1 uncultured Saprospiraceae bacterium
CTTAAATTTTATGTGCTATGAAAGCTATGATATTTGCCGCAGGTCTTGGAACTCGATTGCGACCGTTGACCGATGATAGACCTAAGGCAATGGTTGAAATTGACGGAATGCCACTTTTGGAAATTGTCATCCGTAGACTTCGCCATTATGGTTATCGTGAAATATTGGTCAATGTTCATCATTACGCTAAAATGATTGTTGATTTTTTAGCAGAAAAAAAGAATTTTGGTATTGACATTACCGTTTCTGATGAAACAGGAATGGTGCTAGAAACAGGTGGCGGTTTACGAAAAGCAGCTTGGTTTTTTGATGATGAACCGTTTCTAGTGCATAATGTAGATATTTTGACAACGCTTAATTATCATGACTTACTAGCTTTTCATCAACAAAATAACGCTATTGCTACACTTGCCATTCGCAATAGACAAACGTCTCGTTATCTATTGTTTGATGATAAAAATGTTTTGTCTGGTTGGAAAAATATAAAAACAACCGAAGTTAAAATGTCGAGAGGTTCAGAGGAAAATAAACAATCTATGGCATTCAGTGGTATTCACATTATTGAACCAAAGCTATTGAAGCAATTTACTAGAACTGGTAAATTTTCGATTATTGATACTTATCTTGACGTCGCTAAAAAAGAAGTCATTTGTGGTTTTGACCATACTGACAGCATTTGGTTAGATGTTGGTAAACCTGATGCTTTGGTGAAAGGAAATGAAGTTTTGAAGCTCATTCGACATGAATTGAATGGTTGACGAACGGCTGATTTCCTATAAATTTTAGTTTCTCATCTAACTTCATTTTATGGTATGGTATTAAAAAAATAGCGAGCTTCTAATTAAAGAAACTCGCTGTCAAAACTATATTTAGTAACTTATGAATATTCCTACAAATCTAAAACTGCTCGTAAATCTGCTTCTGAGCTAATTAGCTTATCGACTTTATCAAAATTAAAAGTATAATCTCCTGTTTCCTCCTTTAATTTTTTGAAATCCTCTGGATAAACAATCAACAGTTTTCCATCCATATCCACAGCCCACATCACATTATCTGCATTATTATAATATCTAAATGGAACCGCTTTATCGCCTGTTGTCAGAAAATGAACAACGGTATTTTGTTTCTTATTGACCAAGAAACACCTCAAATATTCCATCGGTTGATTTCCTTCGTCTTCAAATTTTGCTTTAACAGATTGTAATGCTGGCGGAACCAGTCTATCGCCGCTCCAAATGCCCATACTCGTTACTTTAAACCTATTAATTACCTGCTGGTTTCTAACCGTTTCAGTCAATAATTGATCGTAACCTCTCTGGTGATACAAAGCTATTTTAGCTTCTAAAACCTGTCTTTTTGCATTCAATTGAGATAATTCTTCCTCGTGACGTTCCGCAATATTCGCTCTGTCTTCCTGTAATAATGCTTCTTGTCCTTGTATTTGTTCATTATAAGATTGCAATTGAACTTTATAATCAGCCATTGCTTGCTCATAATTATTGCCCATCAGCACAGGACGCAAGTTCAATTTTAATTCTCCACCTTCTGAGTTTTTCAAAGTAATTTCAAACTCATCAGAATTTGGTAATTTGATAGAAGTCATACTTTCCCATTCAATATTAACCGCAATTTCTACTTGGCTTTCAAAATTTTGATCTGCGACCCAAGTTAATTTTCCATATTTATTTTCAAAATTGGCTGTTAATGGATCTAACTGATCTAAGTTCGTAATATTGAACGCTGTACTAATATCACCTTCTTTAGCTTTTTTAGGCTTCATTGGAGCAACAAGCATTTTTTCACTCGGATTTACTAACGCTTGTAACTCAACTTCTTGTTTTGCTTGAATACTTCCAATTTCCTGAATAACTGTTTTCAATTCCGCTTCCTCTACTAAATCAGCCGTTTGATTGTTTAAATATTCATCCATTTTAGCTTTCAACTCACCAGTCAAAATTGGTTCAATATTATCAATACCTTTATACATCCAATTGCGATTATCTACATTCAACTTATAGACATTAAACTTATAATCTGGATGATAATCAGTCGTTGAAACCAATTCAATATCTAATTCCTTGTCTTCACTCAATTCGACTAAAATGCCATTTTTATAAGCTTGAACCTCAATCATTCCAGCTGAAATCAACTGATGTTTGATACTTGCGCTATCATAATCCATTGGAATTCCTCCAAGGAAAAAATCAACTGCATCGTGAAATTCTCTATATTTCAATTCAACTTCGCCAGTAACCAAAGTACCACTTTCATCAACAAAGGCATTTGCAGGAACAGTAACTTTAGAACCACTTTCATATTCATAAACACCGCCTGCCGAGCCATCAAGCGTAAAAGTTGCAAATTCCTTTTGCATTTCCATCATCGGCGGATTCACATAAGGCATTGCTGCCAATTTATCCGCTACAATTTGCTCCATATCTGAATTACCCGTATTAAAATACAGCAATAAAGCAATCATTGCAGCTGCGCCTACACTACTAATATATGTCAACGTACGACGCCAGTTTCGTTTCTGAACGACTCGTAATTTTGGTTTCGTTGCTTCGGCTGCCTCAAACTGTACCAACAAATCATCAAAGCTCTTATGCTTATTAATCTGTTCGCTCGTCAATTCGGGCGGATTAAATTTAAATTTGTATTTATTTTGGCTCATATACCATTATCTTTATTTGTCAAGATCGTAGGATTTTCTTTTTTAATTATTTGGTTGCTGTAATTATAACAACAATTGTCAATGTGTGTTTTTTGTTTATTAACTTTTATTCTCCTAAAACCTATCAATGTTTATTATCATGTTTAATTGATGTACTCTAGGGTTTCTTAAAAAATTCGTAATTATCACATCCTATGCTTCATTAATTTCCTCATCTTATCTAATAACCTGTAAGTCTTCACTTTTGCGTTACTCTCGGTAATATCCAGTATTTGTGCGATTTCCTTAAACGATCGTTTTTCAAAAAAGCGAAGTTCAATGAGTTCCACTTCTTTATCAGACATATGATTTAAGGTATCTATCAAGATTGCTCGATGTTCTTCATGGAAATCAGTTTCGACTTCGTCCATCATTTCGCCGATATTAGAATCTTCGATACTGACCGTCCGTTCTTTTTGTTGATTTCTGAAAAACTGAGCAATTTCGTTACTTGCTATTCGATAGAGCCAAGCGGAAAATGGTACGCCTTGAAAGCGATAACCGCCGAGTTTTTGAATAGCTTTTAAAAAAACTTGAGCGCATATGTCTCCTGATAACATCTCGTCGCTTGTTCGGCGATAAATGAATCTGAAAATTGGCTCGTAATAGCGGTCATACAACGGACGAAATAGCGAAGGGCTACCTTGCGCTGCCTGTATTTCCTGCCATTCAGCTTGGATAGCATCTGACGATACCTTCTTTGTTGAAGATGTCATTAAACTATTTGTTTTGAGTTGTAATTGACTTGCTGCCGACATTGATGAACTTCGCTAAGTTATTAAATATAGTTGTAAATATTGATGCTTCTGCTAGTTTTGTAATTTACAATCACCGCCAAACCGTTTAAACTATCTATCAACTATTATTAGAATGCGATTTTTTTAAAAAGATACAATTCAAATTACCTTTTTTATTAAAAATAATAGGTCTTAGAAGTTGTTTAAACATAACTATCTTAAATTTGTATTAGCTATTAAAATAATAACTATTTTGAACAGAGAGTAGAAGCCTAAGAACTATTCTCTATAGTATCAACAACCATTTTTAGAAATGAAAAATATAGAAGAATTAATACCCGTACTTGATTTAGAGCAGATTGAAGAAGATATATTTCGAGGAAAAAGCCACTTTATGGGCAGTCCAAAAGTATTTGGCGGGCAAATCTTGGCGCAAACTATCAGAGCTGCTCAATTGACGGTTCCCGATGATAGGCATATTCATTCTATGCATGGCTACTTTATTTTACCTGGTGATTTGGCAAAGCCTATTGTTTTTATGGTGGATAGAATTCGTGATGGAAGAAGTTTCACAACTAGACGAGTAATTGCGGTGCAAAATGGAAAAGCTATCTTTAATATGGCTGCTTCTTTTCAAATCGAAGAAGAAGGCTATGACCATCAGGTCACAATGCCAGATGTTCCGCCGCCAGACGATTTAATGAATAGCAAGGCATTAGTAGAAAAATATAAAGAACATATTCCTGCGGGTATGAAAGTATTTCTTTCACAGCCGAGACCAATTGAATTTAGACCTGTTGCGCCAGAAAAATCCTTTGGACATGTCAATAGTGAACCTTCTCGTAGCGTATGGATGAAAGCAAATGGTGTTATTTCTGATGATAATAATTTGCATAGAATGCTGCTTGCGTATGCCTCAGACTATAATTTACTGAGTACGGCGCTACAACCACACAGAAGTGAGATTAAAAACCTAGTCATGGCGAGTTTGGATCATGCTATGTGGTTTCATAGAAAATTCAGAATGGATGAATGGTTACTTTATTCTTTAGATTCGCCAAGCGCATCTAATAGCCGAGGCTTCACTAGAGGTTCTGTCTATAATCAAGAAGGTATCTTAGTTGCTTCTGTTGTTCAAGAAGGATTAATGCGAATAAAAACGAAGAGCAAATAACAGGTAGGCTTTTCAAGAAAATTGTCAGCTAAAAGTAATTTACCTTCATTCAACAAAGAATTCATTTGTTGAATGAAGGTAATCCTGTAAAAAATTATTAATATTGAATCAGTAAATAGGAAAAGCTACCTCTTATAATTTATTTTTGTTCAATTT
>CAZMEH010000495.1:0-3548 GCA_964564885.1 uncultured Saprospiraceae bacterium
ACGGCAATTAAAATAGCTGAAGTATTGGAATATCAATGGTTTGTCAAGAGATTAGCAGTGAGTTTTTAAACAAGTTCTATTAATTATAATATTAAAAAAAATTAGATAATGAAAGAAAGAGGAACAGTTAAGTTTTTTAACGACGATAAAGGTTTTGGATTTATTACACCTGATGCAGGTAGTAAAGATGTATTCGTTCATGTTACGAATATGGATGGAGATAGTTTAGAAGAAGGACAAAAAGTTGAATTTGAGACGCAAGAAGGACGTAAAGGCCCTGAAGCTATTAATGTTGAGGTTGTTGATTAAATTCAACTTATTTAAAAAATAAATTAGGCTAAGTACCTATATGTATATGAGTACTTAGCCTAATTTATTTTTAATAAAACCCTAATCGTTCAGATTATTGCTTGACCACTTTAAAGTTATAGTTCTTATCGTCTGTCTGGAATGAAACGATATAAAAACCGCCTGTCAAATCTCCTAAATTTCTAACAGAAACGCTATTTCCATCAATATTTGCAGACTGCGTATTAACCAATCTTCCATCAACACCAAATATTTTGATATTCACCTGTTGAGGCTTTGTATCTTCCAATACGATATTTAATTCATCACCAATTGGATTTGGAAAATAAGAAACAGGTTCACTAGTTTTTACTTGATTAGTAGAAACAGGACTTGATTGGTAAACCCTTATATAATCTATTTCCATGGAGCTTTCCGTAAAATTTGGGTCAATACTTGGCTCAATCGCTATATTGAATAAAAAGTATTGTTCTGCATCAAAAGGCCAAGTATTCGCATCTTTAATGTCTGGATTGTAAGTAAAATGAGGACCGCCATCTACGGTAAACACGAGTTTCTCAGGCGTCCATTCTAATGCGTAGATATGAAAATCGGTAGAAGCCGTCGGAATAGTTTGTCCACCATGATTTACAGTTGCACCAGAACTAGAAGGTGTATGCGTTGCACTTGCAACATAATTCTGATTACCGCCCCAGTGTTCTATAATATCCATTTCGCCGCAAGCAGGCCAAGGCGTTGTTCCTAATCCTTGAATATCCCAATATCCACCATCTTCATTAATATTTTTTCCGAGCATCCAGATGGCAGGCCAAGTTCCAACACCTGTAGGTAGTTTTGCACGAACTTCTACTTTTCCATATTGAAATGTAAATTTAGAATTTAGTCTAGCCGAGGTATATTGCTTCGTATGACCTTGATCCGTAAAAGTCTCTTTTTTAGCATTTATTTTTAACGTACCATTGCTTACTACCGAGTTATCAGTACGGTTGGTGTAATGTTGAATTTCTCCATTGTACCAACTTCCTCCTCCTGGCAACTGCGTTTGATGATGCCATTTTGTCGCATTAATTGCGCCATCAACATCAAATTCATCTGACCAGATTAAAAGATTATAATCAATCGCTCCAAGGACAGTTCCATCGTAATTAAAATCATCTACATATGCCAAAACATGATCATTGTTATTTTCACCATTGATTTGAATAAGAACTCTGTTGAAGTCTGTTCTTTGTATTGGCGATGGTGAAGTGGGATCGAAATTGGAATAATTATCATTTTCTAAATCAAATGTCATCGTTTGCCATTGATCTAAAACAATCGTCTTAATGATTTCGGTTTGCGTTCCCCAAGGTGCGCCTTCTGTTCCGTCTTGTAGTTTAAAAGAAACCTTATTCGTTTGACTTCCTGTCAATCCGCTGGACGGCACATATAACTGAAATGAAAAAATATGATTGGTAGATAAATCATAATTATTAGGAACATCAAATCTGACATTCGCATATGAGCCACCAATATCATCGTATTCCAAAACGGTATTTGAAGTGTTTGCACCTTGTTGATAAGGATTTGTTAAGCTGTTGTTGAAATTACAATCATCTCCAGCCCAAGAGGTAATTGTTCCATTTCCTTCAAAATCGTCTTGAACTGCCTGCTGCGTTTGTGCATTCGTCGTCACACTGAACAGTATTCCGAAGAATAATGAACCGTACTTAATTTTTCTAGTAGTCATTTTAATCGTTTTTTAGCAAATCTTCCCAAGTTATTTTATGAAAATAAAATATAAAGATGCCTTGTTTTCACGCAAAATACTGTTTTATAACTTTTTTAACTAGGAAATGTCCTAGAAAGTTTAGCAGAGAAACGCTAAAGACAACTAAAACTAGAAAAGGCAAGTGATTCTAATCACTTGCCTTTTCATTATTATAAGATTACACTTCGCTAAGTGTAAATCACCTTACTCCTTTCCATTCAAATAATCCCTCAAATATTCAAAATTAGGCGTCAAATCGCCATTGCTTGTCATCATTGCTCGTTCAATCACGTCGCTTTCAGGTTTCAGCAATTCATCTAAAATAGATTCCATGAATTGTTCTCCAAAATTTTGAGAAGCATCTCTTGGCAATTCGTTTGGTAAATTATCAATGGTCATCATATCTACCGTTTGCGGCTGATACGGTTCAGCTGATTTTTCGGTTTGGACATCGTAACCAAAAACAGGTTTTGCAATCGTTGCAGCGTACAAAGTAGAAGGAATAGAAGATACCGGCGCAATATCACAAGTAATATCCGCAATAACTTTAATATTGAAATCAGCTGTTTTCATCTCTTCTTTTGTAAAGAAAGAAGGCGCTGAATTATCCCAATAAATACCATTTATCAATAAATCCGCTGCTTTGGTATAAGGCTCAAAAGTAGATTTATACAATGCTGCGTTTTGGAAAAAATCTTGTAATTCAAATGCTGTTCCATCTTTTCGAGCAGCATAATCTACGCAATCCAATTGTGTAAAAACAGCTTCGTCATACTTATTATTCACAAAATCACTTGGACTAACTCGACGAATACCCATCGCTTCCAACACTTCTGCCGAACCACCAGAAACCCTTCCCATGCCTGTCAATGCAATTTTCATTGCAGGTAATTTGACTTGTTTATAGAAGTCTTTTGCTGTTGCGAAGTCTTTAAAATTCTTCATTTGAGGCAAATCGTACGCTTTTGTTCGATTGCCGTAAGTCATCAAACCATTGTGCGCACCGACGATACCAGCCCATCTTCCAAAAGCAATCAATCGCTGTCCTCGCTCATTTGTCAACACTTCGTAATCTATTAATTGGATATTTTTTTCAATCACCGCTTGCAATAGCTCCCGATTATAAACTTGTTTCTTAATCGTATGCGAAAAGAAAAAGTAGGTTTTATCAGCTATCAATTGACTAATCGGCACTTCTTTTACGCCAATTAAGACATCGCAATCCGATAAATCATCCGTCAATGTGATTCCTTCTGATAAATATTCATCGTCCGAATAAGAACGAGACGGTGACGGTTGCATCACGACTTGAACATCTGTGCGTTGATTAATCGCTGCGACTTGTTTTGGCGTTAATGTTACTCTTGAATCTGGCGGCGTTTTGCCTTCTCTGATTATTCCTATTTTCATTGTTTTATTTTTATTTCTAAAGAAGAGAGATCAGAGAGCAGAGAAGAGAGAAAATAACCACATCTAAACAATCTTCTCT
>CAZMEH010000496.1:0-5138 GCA_964564885.1 uncultured Saprospiraceae bacterium
GTTGGATACCTTTTTCATAACTATGAATGGCATTTCCATAATCTAAATATTTTCTATACTCTTCTCCATGTACAATATGCTGATGTCCAAAGCTCGTTTTGATTTGTCCAAAACTTGCAATTGCTTGAAATAATATAATTAGACTAATAAGTCCTTTTTTTGATGTTGACATTGTGGTATTATTAAGGGGATGAAAATATTTTTTGATAATTAATCGGTTATTCTTGTAGCTATTGGAATGATCGAGAGAAGTTTTTGCCGGCAATGAATTTTTCATTAATTCAGCGGTGGCTTGCCCGTTGTTTTTAAACAAGTTCGTAGTTAGTTCAGTAGAACAAGTTCACACTGGACTAAAAGGTAAAACTTGTCAAAGAACCAAAGAATCCTTATTCTTTTATCGGCAAGTGATTTCCTAAATCGGTTCTCATCATAACAATTTCTGGTGTTTTAGAATCGTCACATTTAGAAAAAGAAAGTACATAGGGAAATAATTCACGAACTTCAAATGTATACGTTGTACAGGATGGAAGTCCCGAATTATTCAAAATTCCTGCATAGCTTAATACAAAGTCTAAAAGTTTTTTGCTGGCATCACTTGAAAAATTAAAATGATTTGACACTACTTTCTTTGTTAGCAAAGCTTTGTAGGTGACATATTTTTTTTCGTCATTTTCCCAATAAGAAAGTTTTAAATCTCCGTGACCAATAACGGTTGTTTCTCTCGTGAACGTACCAATTTCTCGTACCTCTAAATTTTTTAATCGAACGGTTCGAGAATTAACGACAAGGAACGAGGTATCAGATCGAACCTCCGTCCAAGTTTTGCCATATTCTAATGGATAATCCTTCAATAGCTCTTTTTGAGTAGAAACCCGTTTTCTTCTAGTGACTCTATCTCTGGTATTTCCAGTAAAAGATTCTGCTGAAACGATTACCTCTTCTCCAATTGCTCCAAATTCACAAAAATCACCATCGTCATCAAAACCATAATAGAATTTGATGGGATAAGGATGACCTAACACGGTTGATTCGTCCCATCGAACAGATTCACTTTTAGGAAACAGGCTATCTTTTTTTTCATACTTAATGGAAAATTCACAATTATCACAAGCGACTAGGTTAGTATAATCCCAGACCATATTTTCGCCTTCTGTGGGCATCGTCATTCCTGGATTCTTGATATAAGTACAAGGCAATTCTTGAAAAGGTAAATATCCTTCTCTTGATTTTATAGTAATTTGACTAAAAGCAGTTGATTCCAATAGCAGGAAAGCGATTGATAATAGTAATGTGATTCTCATTATTTGATGTTTAAGAAGTTCTTTTAATTTTAATTATTTTACTTACTTAAGGTTTAATTTAACCTCAATGAATTCGCTTGAGATGTGATTTGTAAATGAATTTTATACTCAAAATAAGCACTAGGATTAAAGTATAAATTAGTGTTGCGGTCATTGCATTTTGTTTTAGTATTGACTTATATTTATTTATACCAATTTTGGGAAAAACATACCTTCTTTTTAAAAAAAAACTAATCTTTTAGGTTGATTTTGACATAGTTTTAGTGTTCTCCAAGTAACTAGAGTTGTTTGATTTTAGATAATCTTGTTATAGTATTACAGGTAATTATGTATTAAAAGATGAGGCGAAACTTATGTTTGTTCTCATAATAATCTCTTTTCGAATGAAAATATTTAGAACAAATTCTTATTTAAAATTTGAGTGCGAAATAATGACGAACTCACAGTAAAACTATTTTACAACTTGAAATTTTCCGACATAAATCATATCTTCTATTTCATTGTCTTCAATTATAAAATAGTACAATCCTTCTTTCAACGGAACAATACTAACTGAGTTCAATTCATAATGATCATTCCTTTTTTCAATAGAAGGACTTAGAGAAAGAATCGGTTTGAAGTTATCAAAATCCTCCTTTTTGTTAGAAAAAAGTCGAATAACAAATCGTTCTTTTTCTGGCATTGTCTCAATAAAAAGCTTGCCTTTTAAGTTAATTTGAACCTTTCCGTTCTTTAATTTTAATACTTTATTTGCTGTAGGCATGCTTATTTCCAGCTTATCCTTACTATTTCGATATGCTCCATTCGTAAACTGATCAAGATACGGATGAAATTCAATATCTGCGGCTGCTATCGGCTGATTTAAATCAATTGGTAGATCTACTTTTTCAGGTGTAACGGGTGTTGTATCATTTATTTTTTCTTCAATACTTTGCATTTTTTCCTTTACGCTTTCTTTTTGAGGTTCATTATTTTCCTTTAATATTTCTTCCTTAATTGAGGTTTCTTCAATTGGAAGTTTTACTTCTACCTCCTTTTTTATAAAGTTGGTGTAAATAAAGAAGCCGATAAATAATGCACCTAAGACGAATAAGCTAATTAACCACTTATTTTTTTTTGGATTTCCATTATCAATTGAAGCGGAACTATCCTGAGGTTTTAATTGCTTGATTTGTTGATATAAAAATCGGGTATCTTCTACTTCTTGACGTAGTGTTTCGTCAAATAGCAGAGCCACACGAAAAGCTTTTCGTTCTTCGTCTGATATTTTATTGAGTAAATATTGCTCAATAATGTTATTTTCTTTTATATATTTTCGTGTCATTGTCCTTTTTTCTTGCTTAGGCTAAGGATAAATATAATAGTATTGAAATGCTTAAAGCATTGAAAAACATAGCTTTAACTTTGTCCAATGCTCTTTGTTTTTTCTTTCTACAGTTTGCCGCCGTCAAACCAATTGTTTCGGATATTTCTTTAAAAGACTCGCCTTTTAAATATTCTATCAAAATAGTCTGTTCTACCCTTGGTAAAGTATAAATATGTTCTTTTATTTCTTCAAGCGTTTCTTTTCTTCGTCTTTCAGCAGTAGTGATTTTAAACATATTTCCGTCAAATGTACTAGCATCTTCATCATTAAAGTAAATTTTAGCATCTCGCTTTACTTTCCGATAGCCTTCTTTTATTTTTAATTCTGCAATTTTAAAAGCTAATCCTCTTAATTCTGCTAAAGAACTAAATGTACCTGTTTTAAAAATATCATAAAATTTGTACGTCGTATTAGAAAACACTTCTTCTATAAAAGCATCCTTAGACATATTATAGTTCTTTGGCAAACTCGTTACTTTTTTAAAAAGCCAAGGAATAATTAACCCTTCTAAGTAACCCATCAACCAAGCCCATTCAGCAGCTTCTTGTGCTCGCAATTTTGCAAGAAAACTTTCAAAGTCGTTTTCCGCTTGGTGTAAAATGTTTTGTTTTAATTTCATCTTATGCGTTGGAGAAGTTGATTTGTGACAACGAGTTGAATTTTTTCTGAAATTTCAACCATAATGAATAGCATTTTGAACAAAAAAATTGTGGACAGGCGTATAAAAGCCTACAAAACAACTGAATTCAAAGAAATATTAGCCTTGTCTTGATTGCACGTATTACGAATATAGTAAAACATCTAATTTTTTATAATATAGAGTTAAAAAATTATCTAAAAAAATAAATTTTTACACGTTGTCACAAACCACTTACATCAAGCCATAAGGGAGCGTTATTAACAATTAATCATTCAGTAATAGTCAATTTTCTATTACATCATTACTAAAATTTCGAAATGAAAAACCTTATACTTTTATCCTTTATGCTTACTTTGTGTATTAGTATTCAAGCACAAATCACAATCAATCACTGGGATCACACGCTTGATCTAACAGGCGATACATTATTTCTTACAGGTTTAGATCCTGCAAATGCTACAATACCTCAAGGAGGTGTTGATATGGTTTGGGATTATTCTGGAATAGCTATAACTACTAGTACTACTACTGAGTATAATGTAGCATCAGATGCTGACTTTCCAAATTCTAATTTAGGCGTAAATACAACTTATACGATTTTAGGTTTAGTCACACTTCCTGGTCAAAACCATTATACTCTTAACAATCAAGGTTTTTATGACGATGGTCGTACAAACATGGCTATAGGTATTCCTTTGATTTCATTTACGGGTAATTCTGCGGACACAATATTTACTTCAGATTCTCCTCAAAAAGAATCGAATCCAATTCCTTATATTGAATTTCCATTAGATTATGGTAATACATCGACGACAACTAGTACTGCAAGTAATCAATACATAGGAAATGTAGCTGCATTTGGTTTATCTAATTATGGCGTTAAAGAACAATATACGACGGTTTCTTCAATAGATGTATCAGGTTGGGGCAAATTGATATTAACTGACCCTACGACTATGCAGCCAGACACTTTTGAAGTATTACTACAAAAACGTACTAGAAGTAACATGATGAACTATTTAGACGACCAGGGTAATGCAACTTCTCCAACTTTATTAGGTGCTTTTGGTATAACGGATAGTGTAATGACAAATATAACTTACCATTATTTCTATGCAAAAGGTGTCAATCGTTTTACTTTCCTTATTTATGAGCAGGATGGAATGGTAACTACTATGTCGCAAAATGATGAAGCATTCACGAAAGCATTTAATGTAAATGCAGAAGAAGTGAAACCTTTGTCAGTATCGCACCGTGTTTATCCAAACCCAGTACAAAACAATCAATTTCAATTAGAGTTAGATAAAAATAATTCTGCGGACTGGACGCTAGAGGTTTATAATTTAGTTGGTCAGACGGTACATCAAGCATCAATTACAGATAATAATTCTTCGATTTATTTAGATAACAACCTAACGACAGGTCATTATTTATATACGGTAAAGAATGAAAACGGGCAAGTAATCGCAAAAGGTAAATTAGCTTTATAGAACTTATTATTTCATGGTTATAAATAGAGGAGTAGATGTACGATTAGCAACTGGATTGTAGTGGCAAATCGTAAATATGCTTATAATTTACTAGAAAACTTTATAAGATATTTGTTTTTTTATTTGATAGGACAATGTAGTTAGGATGGCGAATTTCGCCATCCTCTTTTTTTTTAAAAAAACTATATTATTACTGGTGATACGCAAAGTATAATTCAGAGAACTCATATTCCGCAGAGTTAGCGTCATCTTCTTCTAGCTAAAAAGAAGCAAAAAGCCGTCAAATTTCAGATACTAAGGAACGTGTAAAGAATAAGTTATCTATTTAATATAGTTTTTTA
>CAZMEH010000497.1:0-26663 GCA_964564885.1 uncultured Saprospiraceae bacterium
AAAGATGGTCAATATTACAAAGTAACTTTGAATAAAGGAAAAGTACTACCGCCACCGCCACCAAAAGTACCAAAAGTACCAAAAGTACCAAAAGTGCCAAAAGTGCCAAAAGTGCCAAAAGTGCCAAAAGTGCCAAAAGTGCCAAAAAATTAGATGACAGTATAAACTTTAAAACAAAGGAAATCTTATGAAAATAAGGTTTCCTTTTTTCAATATTGATGAACAATTAATTCAGGTTAATCGCACTAGGTTTCCTTTCTCAAAATAGCCATTCGACTATCTATTCTCCTAAAAATAACGATGCCTTCTTCGGCGTAAATTTTAGAATTTTCAACCCGATCTTCCCAGTTCGGGATTTCATTTTTTTCAAATTTTACAATTTCGTGTAATGCTGTATTTCGATTTTCTCGCCAGTCGTCAAGGTCAGTAAAAATGACTTGACGTAATTCGTGGTCGGTTTCTATTTGGTTAAGTTTACGAAGCAATGCGCCAAGATTTTTAAAAGCATGAGGATGATTTAGCTCTTCGCAACGACTTTCCAATCTATCTGTGATAAGGCTTTCACAAATCGTAATCGCTTCCAAATAATAACCCGCTTCAATGGCATTATTAAATTGCACAATTGCTTTTTTGTATAATTGATAACGTCGTTGACCTACAAACGGATGGTCGTTTACTGTTGCTCGTTCCCTTTTAGCCATTGTTGATTTTTTTAGGTGTCAAATGTCAGATTTCTTTGCTATTAATTTTTATGGAAAAACTTTAAATCCAAAAGAATTATCAGATAACTATTCCATATTGCTGACACCTGATACCTAAATATAACAGTTTCTTGAATTTTTTTAGCTAAAATCAAGTAATGTCAATTTTTTTTCAACCATTTAAAAATAAAATATTGATTTTTTGATTATTAATGTGGATATTTAAATACTATCATCAAAAACATTGATTAAACACTTTCCATCGATATTTTGGATTGATTATTTTTCAACAAATCAATCTAAAACCGTAAATCAAAAACACAATGAGATTATTAGCCCTAGCAATTCTGCTTAGCTTTTCGACGACCATTTTAGCGCAAAGTATTGATAGTTTTCAACTCAAATCAGCATTTATAAAAGATAGCCGATTAATCAAAGTTTGGACACCGAAAGATTATTCAAAAGATAAAAAATACACGGTTGTTTATACGCTTGATGCTAGTTTGATATTTGATATTACTTGTAGTGATGTCAATTATTTATCAAGCAAAGATGTCGGTGCGATTCCTAATACGATTGTGGTTGGTGTTTTTTTTAAAGACAGAAATGAAGACATGGGCATCATGTGGGAAGCGAGCACTTTGAACGAAAAAGGTCAATCTTTCCAAAAAATGCTGAACGAAGAACTGGTTCCTTATATTGATAAAAATTATCCTACAACAGGTTTCAATACAATTATTGGTCATTCTAATTCTTCTACTTATATCAATTTTTTGTTGCTTGATGCTAAAGGTAAATTCAAAGGCTTCATAGCGATGAGTCAATATGAGTTAGATGCTGACGAGAAGAATTTTACAGAAATGCTCCAAGGGAAACTCTCTGAAACGATTTATTACTTTGTGGCTTCTGCTTCAAAAGATGCGGAATATAGAGTAAAATCTGGTCAGAATTTTGAACAAATATTCGATAGTACATCAAATCCACAGGTCAAATTTGAACATCATTTATTTAAAAAAGGAAATCATTTAACGGTTGCTTTGATGGGATTGCCACAAGGTTTGGTACATGTTTATCAAGATTTCAAAAGCCTAGACGAAACAGATGAAGCATTAATAGCAGCATTATCAAAAACTAAAACGAATCCGCTTGCTTATTTAAAAAAGCACAAAGAAGATTTAGAAAAACTCTATGGTATTCAGCCAGTTTCTACTATCGATGATTTGTATTTTATGATGACTTTAGCAGAGAAAAACAGGGATTTTGCACAAATCCAAGAACTTTGGGATTTTGCACAAACAGAATATAAAGACGAAGAAGGTTTAAATTTCTTATTTGCCCAACTTTACGAAGGCGCAGGTATTCTTAAAACGGCGGAATCGTTCTATTTAAAGCATTTAGAAACGGATGATTTCAAAGCTTATTATGCTTATAGTCGCCCATTTTACTTGTATTATACGCATCAAAAAGACCCAGTTAAGGCCATTAAAATGGCTAAAAGAGCAAACAAGGAATACGCTAAGGAAAGTGAAGATTATTCATTTTATTATCACATCGCACAAACTTCTGCTAAGTACAACACGAAGTCATACGCTGGACGGAAAGCAATAGAAAAATATATTGAAAACCACAAAAAAGGCGCAAGGTTTCCTTTGGAAAAGGCGTATTATCAAAAAGCAGTTATTTATACAAATTCACGTCGAAGCTATGAAGCTAAGAAGTTATTGGAACAAGCGATTGAGTTAAATCCTGATTTTGAAGCGGCAAAAGACTTGCTGGAAGAGTTGAATGAGTAAGAAGAACATAGTACACGGACTCTTCGCCTGCCTGACAGAGGCACGACAGGCAGGCTTGACGGTAGATATATAAGAGAGAATTCATACTTTATATTTATTGCATTAGTTGCTAGGTTTTTATGGTTAACCCTAACTCATCTCTAAAATAAACTCATTATTAACAACTAACAGTTCAACATCCTGTTTGTGCAATAAAAGAATATGTCGAAGATTAAGAACCTAGCTTTAGAATATATACAAATTGCCATTGGAATTATTTTGGCAAGCATTGGCTTAAAGGCTTTTTTACTGCCAAATGGCTTTCTGGATGGTGGTGTAACTGGAATTGCCCTACTTATCAATTCCAAATTGGATATTAATGTTTCTTATTTACTTATCGGTTTAAGCATTCCTTTTTTGTTTTTAGGCTACTATATGTTGTCTCAGCGCATTGTTGTAAAATCAATTTTTGCCATTATCAGTTTAGCTATTTTCATAGAATTAGAGAATTTTTCGGTCATTACGGATGATAAATTACTGATTTCTATATTTGGCGGATTATTCGTCGGAATGGGAATTGGTATTACTATTCGTAATGGTGCAGTGTTAGACGGTTCAGAGATTTTAGGCATCTTTATTTATGACCGTTTTGGAATTGCGATTGGTAAATTTATTTTGTTGTTTAATGTGATTTTGTTTGGAATTACAGCAATGGTCTTGTCCGTTGAAGTGGCGATGTATTCTATTTTGACTTTTATTGTGACTGCAAAAGTAACTGACTTTATGATTGAAGGCTTCGAGGATTTCATTGGAATTTTGGTTGTTTCTAAGTATCATGAAGCATTAAAAACAGAAATTGCTAAAAATATTGGTTCTGGAATGACGATTTATAAAGCGGAAGAAGGAATTGGTAGTCAAGGAGAAACTAAAGAAATGATGATTATTAACACGGTGATTAATCGGATTGATATTCGTAAAATGTACCGAACGATTGACAGTGTTGATCCAGGTGCTTTTATCGTGGAATACGACGTCAATAATGTACGAGGTGGTGTGATGCGTCGTTATTTGACAAAAAGTGATAACAAAAAACTTCCCGTAGAAATGACAGAATGATAATACGGAAGGCTTATTTACATTTCTTCGTTTAAAGAAAAATAATTTACTGATAAGTCCCAATTTTAGAAAAATAAATGCATAAATTTGGCCCTTTCTATGAAAAAAGAAATGAAATAAATGAAAAAAAAGACGCAAGTCTACCTATTCCTAGCTGCTCTTTTATCTTTGATTATTATTGACCAAATAGTCACTAGTAATATGCTAAGAGGGCAAAAAGCAGATGGTACGATTATTAATTATGCTGGACGACAGCGAATGTTAAGTCAAAATATTGCAAAAAATATTATGGCTATTCAAAATAAAGAAATCGACAATGCCGCTACTGGCGAAGAAAGACGGAACTTAAACCAGTTGCTCAAGGACTTTACAAAATCACACAATGGCTTGAGAGAACGGGATGAAATCCTTAATTTCAGTGGTATGAATTCAAAAACAGTTCAGGCAATGTTCAGTGACATTCAACCTTCTTATGAAGTTATTGTAGAAAATACTGGACGATTGTTGAATAGTAGTTCAATAGGTGATATCAAGATGTTTTCTTCTACAATTATGAATAACGAACAAGCATTTTTGACGAGAATGGATACGATTGTGTTTCAATACAACAAGGAATATAACGAGAAATTGGATACCGTCAGTACAATTATTTTGGTATTAGCATTCCTTAAAGTATGTTTATTACTTTTTGGAGTATCATACATAGGTAATTTTTTCAAGGAAAAATAGGTAAGTAGATTGATGGTTTTAAATTTATAATTACCTACAAATCTAAATGGCGTATCAACAATTGAGTTGATACGCCATTTATTTTTTCTAATTAACTGGGAATTTTTTAAAAAAATCTTTACAAATCAATCTCAAGCACAACAGGACAATGGTCAGAATGGACGGAATCCGTCAATTGTCTGCAATCAATGATTTTGTCTGCAATATTGTTAGAGACTGATTGATAATCAATGCGCCAACCTCTATTATAAGAACGATTGCTGCGGCGATAACTCCACCAGCTATATTCTGAAAGTTCGGGATGTTTTATGCGAAAAGCATCCGTGAAACCACTTTCCAACCATTTTGTCATCCATTCCCGTTCTTCTGGCAAGTGACCAGATGATTTTTTTGCTTTGTCTGGATTATACACATCAATTGATTCGTGCGCCACATTATAATCACCCATTAGGATGATATTTGGACGAGTTTTTTTCAATTCATCGATGTATTTTTGAATATCTGCTAAGAACTGAATTTTGATCCCTTGTCGTATTTCTCCACTCGAACCCGACGGGAAATAAACACTAAACACGCTCAAATCACCAAAGTCAGCTCTAATTACTCGACCTTCAAAATCATAAAGCTCAATTCCACAACCCATTTCTACATGATCAGGCTTTTGTTTTGATAGCAACGCAACGCCGCTATAGCCTTTTTTCTGAGCTGAAAACCAATTGCAGTGATAACCCAATGCTTCAAATTCTTCCACTGCAAATTGTTCCGCATTTGCCTTTAGTTCTTGAAAACCAACGATATCAGCGTCTTGCTCTTTCAAAAAGCCAATTAAATCTTTCTTCATGGCTGCTCGAATGCCATTTAGATTGTATGATATTATTTTCATGATTTTAATTTTTGAACCTCAAATTTAGAGAAAATTATGTTTTCAATCAGAAAATTATAGTTATATTCAATTTGAGTAACACGAATATCAAAACTAAGCATCAATCATGTTTACAACAATCATTTCTACAACAGTGCTGAATGACAACTTGAATAGCAAAAATTGGGTAATCATTGATTGCCAATCTTTTTTAGGTCAAACAGAAAAAGGTCATCAAGATTATTTGAAATCACATATTCCAAATGCGCAATATGTTCATTTAGATAATGACCTTTCTGATGAAATCATTGCAGGTAAAACAGGTCGTCATCCTTTGCCCAGTAAATCGGCTGCGGCTGAATTGTTTTCAACACTCGGAATTGGTCAAAATACACAAGTTATCGCTTATGATCAAGGTCATGGCGGTATAGCTGCCCGACTTTGGTGGCTGTTGAATTGGCTTGGACATGAAAAAGTGGCTGTTCTAAATGGTGGTTGGGCAAAATGGCAAGCGGATAATTTGGCTGTTAACGCTGAAACTCCAACAGTAGAAAAGCAGGAATTTAAAATTAAAGAAAGTGCTTTTGTAGCAATTGATGCTTCATTTGTTGAAAATGCGTCCAAAACAGCTACTCATTTAATTGTAGATTCTAGAACTGCGCCTCGTTATCGTGGCGAACACGAGCCGATTGACCCGATTGCTGGACATATTCCAAATGCGGTTAATTTGCCCTTTTTAGATAATTTGAAAGATGGCGTATTTTTATCAAAAGAAGATTTACAAAAGCGTTTTGAAGCTATTTTAAAAAATAAAAAACCTGAAGAAACCGTTTTCTATTGCGGTTCAGGCGTAACGGCTTGTCATAATATTTTGGCTATGAAACACGCTGGACTTGGAGTTGCTGTATTATATGCTGGTTCTTGGAGCGATTGGATTACAGATTCTAATCGAAATGTATCGTCGACTTTAGTCGACTAGATGTTGCACTAATATTTGTCAAAAAACAATTTGATTAACCTAGAAACGCCAGTTAAAATCAACGGTACGTAAGTTGAGATATAATACTAACTTTGCGTGAGGATTAAAAATTGACCTATTCAAAGGCATTTTTATAAAAAAATAAAGTAAACAGATAATCAGTGAAATTCACCGAAGTAATAGGACAACAGGAAATTAAAGAGCAGTTCACGCAAATGATTAGCAATGAGCGAATGCCTCATGCGCAGATTTTTTTGGGTGCAAAAGGTTCTGGAAAACTAGCATTGGCGATCGCCTTTGCGCAGTTCGTGCTATGTGAAAACAAACAAGGTGAAGATAGTTGTGGCAAATGTCGAGCGTGCATCAAAGTGAATAAATTTATTCATCCTGATGTCCATTATTCTTATCCGACGGTTGGTTCAAAAATGGTTAGTACAACGTTCATCAAGGAATGGAAAGCTGCGGTAGAGGAAAATCCTTACATGAATGTCAATGAGTGGCTCAATAGGCTTGGCGCAGAAAACAAACAAGGGAATATTACAAAAGATGAATGCCACAGCATCGTTAAAAAGTTGAGTTTAAAAACCTTTGAGGGGAAATATAAAATCCTCATCATGTGGTTGCCTGAGTATTTGGGTAAAGAAGGAAATCGTTTGTTGAAACTCATTGAAGAGCCGCCAGATAATACGCTTTTTATATTAGTTGCGGAGCATATTGAACAGATTTTAAATACGATTCTCTCTCGTTGCCAATTGGTCAAAATCAATGCATTGTCAGATGAAGAAGTACAATCTGCGTTGGTAGAGCGTCAAAATGTTGATGAAGAAAAAGCGTTTAATGCGGCTCGATTAGCAAATGGAAACTATAACGAGGCGGTGCGCTTGATGAATAGTATTGAAAACGATAATGCTAAAGTCTTTTTAGATTGGTTTAGAATTTGTTATCAAGGTAAGGGTGAAAGCATGGTTGAATGGGTGAATACCTTTTCAAAAACGGGTCGAGAAGGTCAGAAGCAATTGATTATTTATGCGCTTCATTTTCTGCGAGAATTTTTAGCTTTAAAGATGATTGGCGATTCTTATGAATTGAGATTACAAGTAGCCGAAGCAAAAACGGCTCAGAACATGATTAAAATACTAGATCATGATCAAGTTGATAAAATGATGGCATTGTTCAACGATGTTCATTATTACATTGAACGAAACGCAAATGGTAAAATCCTGTTTTTGGACACATCTATTCGTTTACACAAAATATTCAGAAAAAAGTACTAATTTAGCGTATAAAATAAATTCACAGATAACATTAGTTTATCTGATTATAATATACAAGTCCTTATTTGCAAAAATTATTATGTCTGTAAGATGTATATTTTTCGACTATAAGAATTCTTATAAATAAAGACTACGAAGTCTTTAAAAACTTCACTGTAAAGGCTGCTAATGTGGTCTTTGCAATTCAGGCTGAGAGATTTGACTACCGATAATTATCGGAATAGAACGGATAAATTTAATCAATGAGTTTAAAACTCATTTTATATAAATATTAAAAATAGATTGATTAGCATACTTTTCAATCATCGTATATAGAATTGTAAATCAACCCTACTAATAGTATAATTAAAATAGCAGAATTAATATAATAGTTTAGTTATCAAGAGGTTGTACTTTACAATGTTTGCTTTTTAAAAAAGTAAAATACCTTATACGTTTATCCATTCCTATCATTTCCTTTCAGCTTTTTATCATATAGTGTTGCTTCTTGTAAAGAGATGGTGTGTGTTTTATCACTTTATTTTTTTCAAAAGCGATATAGTTTTCTTTCAAAAAAAATTGTTTCGATTAGAAATAATTGCACTTAAAAGAAAACAACTCAATAAATAAGTTTTACTTATGGGATGTTCAACTTGTAGCACAGGTAGCTGCGGCTCTTCTAGCTCTAGCGGCGCTTCAGGCTGCGGAAGCAAAGGAAACTGTAGTTGTAACCGATTAAATACATATGACTGGTTATCTGATATAAAATTACCTTCTTTCGAAGAATTTAATATTGTAGAAATTAGTTTTAAGAATGGTTCTAGGAAAGGTTTTTTCCTCAATCCAGGCTATTTTCAAGTCAATAAAGGCGATGACGTCGTTGTAGAATCTGGAACGGGTTATGATATTGGTCGAATATCGCTGACAGGCGAATTGGTCAAATTGCAGATGAAAAAGAAACGTTTCAAAGATCCTGCATTGGTCGCTAGTATTATTCGTAGAGCGAATGAAAGAGACTTAGAGCGCCAGGATGATGCTCGAAAAGTTGAGCCGCAAGCTATTGTCAGAGCAAGGGCAATTGTTCGTAATCTGAACTTGGATATGAAAATCGGCGACGTCGAATTTCAAGGTGATAAGCGTAAAGCAACGTTTTATTATACCGCTGATGGACGTGTTGATTTCCGGGAACTCATCAAATTATTCGCAAAAGATTTCCGTGTAAAAATTGAAATGCGCCAAATCGGAGCAAGACAAGAGTCTGCTCGAATCGGTGGTATTGGCTCTTGTGGTCGAGAATTGTGTTGTTCAACTTGGTTGAGCGATTTCAAATCTGTGTCAACTGCGGCAGCTCGTTATCAGAATTTAGCCATCAATCAAGCTAAGCTTTCTGGTCAATGTGGTCGCTTGAAATGTTGCCTCAATTTTGAATTGGATACTTACATGGATGCTTTGGAAGACTTTCCAACTAAAGCAGAAAAATTGGAAACAGAAGCAGGTCTTGCAGTCTTAATGAAAACAGATATTTTCAAAAAGACCATGTTTTATACGTACAAAAAAGAAGGTTTTTCAAAAATATATCCACTTAAAGTGGAACGTGTAAAGGAAATTTTAGCACTTAATAAAAACGGTGAAAGACCTTTAGAATTGGCAGGAATTGCCATTTTAGACTTAGATGCAGAGATAGAACCAGACTTTGGTGATGTAACAGGTAGCATCGAATTAGCTGATTTGGACAGGCATAAAAAACCACGTAGAAAACGAAATAGAAACCGCATTAGAAAAAATGATGGTCAAGATGGTTCAAATAATCGTCCTGATGCAAATAATAGAAATAAATCAAACGACAGAAGACCACCTTCTAACAATAGAAGTGGTAATAACTCGAATAATTCAAATAATTCGAGTAGTCAAGGCAATTCTAGTAACAGGAATAGCGGTGGAAATAGGTCTAGAAATACAAATAACGAAAGTAGTTCTAATAGAATAAATGAAGGTTCTAAGGGTAAGAATAGCAACGCAAACAAGCCGAGTGATTCTAATAATCCAAATAGAACGAATAATAGAAATACTAAAGCAGGGAACGAAAATAGGTCAAACCAGCAAAGGAATAAGCCTAAACCGCCAAGTAAAAGACCTGTTAGTCCTAAGAGGGATGCGCCAAGAGATGATAATTCAGCCGATAAATTGAAGAAAGAAGGTAACCGCTTTAAAGGTGATAATTCTAAAAATACCGGAGACGACAAACCGCTACGTAGCAACATTAAAAAATTGTCTAACTCAATTTTTAAGAATAAAAATAAGCCGAGTGATCAAGATACGCCTAAGCAACAGCCTAGGAACGAAAATAAGTCGGAAAATACACCAAATCCTAATCAGGATAAAAAGCGTAAATTCCGTCCGAAGAAGAGAGACAACAATGATAATGGCGGGAATAATCCAGATTCTAATAATCAATAAATGAGTAATGGACTTTTGACATTTATAAAAAATCCGATTAAAGGAAAGGCTAAAACACGTCTTGCGGCAACGGTAGGCGATGATGAGGCATTACGGATTTATAAAGAATTGCTCAAACATACTCGACAAATAGCGACTAACATTCCTGTTAATCGCTATTTGTTTTATGCTTTCTTTATTGATAAAAATGATGATTGGTCAAATGATGACTTTCAGAAATTTTTGCAAATAGATGGCGGTTTAGGTGATAAAATGAAAGATGGTTTTCAAAAAGTCTTCGCTGATGGAAATCAAAAAGTCATTATTATTGGAAGTGATTGCGCTTCTTTGACACCTGAAATCGTTTTGGACGCTTTTCAACAACTAGATAATCACGATTTTGTGATTGGTCCTGCGGACGATGGTGGCTATTATTTGCTGGGTATGAATAGTTTTGAACCAACTGTTTTTGACCATGTGACTTGGAGTACCGAGACGGTTTTAAGTCAAACGATTACAAACATCAAAGCTTTAAATAAAAATCATGCTTTACTGACCGTTCTTTCCGATATCGACTACGAAGAAGATTGGAAAAAACACGGATGGTGATTTTTTAATCCCGAGGTTTCGGGACAAGTTGTATAATGTGGAATGTTCAATGTGGAATTGCAAGATGTATTTTCCACATTGAACATTGTACTATTTCTCACAGTCCCGAGTACTCGTGAACGATCTGACAGCGCAGCGGTCTGACCTCTGACTTCTTTCATCAAGCTAGCTTTTTAACTTGAGTATTAGCATTTAGCTTCAAGTCTTCGCCTAAGTTTAATAGGTTTAATCCTGGCGTTTTTCCAACTTCGATACTTCCTAAATCAGCATCAAATCCGAGTGCTTCTGCTCCGTTTAGTGTTGCCCATTTTAAGATAGTTTCAAAAGGTACGTAAGATTGATAACGAGCAATTGTTTTCATTTCTTCGATGATAGACAATTGCCAATTTGAAGTCAAACTATCCGTTCCGATGGTCATTTTAGCATTGGCATCAATGAACAATTGATAATTTGGTAAACGGTTTTCTATATACAAATTCGCATTTGCACAAGTTGCCCAATAAACCTTATCGCTCCATGCTTGTGTTGCTGCAATGTCCTCTGCATTCATCAAAGTATTATGAACGAACAATGTTCGATTATTCGGATTCATATGTTCTAAAGCGTAATGAACCGACGTTTTGCCTGTTGCTTCAAAGTTATCCAAGCTAATTCCGAAACCTTTATAAAAGTCTATAAAACCACCTGTTTTAGTTAAAAACAAGTCATTTTCTGGTACTGTTTCTTCGTTGTGAATGCTAACCGTTACGCCATCATTTGGATTTGCATCGTTTATTTTTTCAAATAAAGAAGGCGAAACAGAATAAGGCGCATGAGGAACACAGGTTTTTTGATTCCCATTATTTAATTCCAATTCGTCATGAACTGCCTTGTATTTATCAAATTCCGCTTGTGCATTATGTGTTTGCATAAAGTCAAAAAACTCAATAAAATTATAATATCGGAGGTTTCCTTGCGCTTTCTGTGGAAAAGTATCTGTTACATTTGAAATATCACCAACAGCGACAATTCCGCCGTCAATCATTTCTTGTTCTGCTGCTGCAATTGCTGCATGAATTTCTTCCATACTCGCCGCACGTTTTGTTACAACGCTAGTTATAAACGGAATTAAAGTCGTTCCTGTGTCAACTTTTCCTTTCATGTGAGACAATTCCAAATGGCAATGTGTATTTACAAAACCAGGAACTATCACACCTTGATGGATTTCTAATGTCGAAATATCGTGATTTGTACGTTCGTCGACTTTTAGTATTTTTCCATTGTCATCAATCGTTACAACACCATTTTTGACTGATCCGCCACTTACTGTAAATATATAATCTGCTGATATTTTTTTCATAATTGATGTATGGGCTGCTTTAGCTGCCTTGTGTTTTTATATTTCTAATTTAGTTTAGGCAGCTAAAGCAGCCTGTACATTTACTGCGAATATCGGAATAATCTAAATCTATTCATTCAGATTTGTGTTTTTTATGTAAATTTGGTTTTAGTTAAGACATTCTCAAAAAACCTTAGTTATTTAAACTAAAATGCGAAAAATAGTTTTTTAAATACAGGTTTTAGTAAAGAAGTTGTTAAAAATTAAATACCATTCCTGATGAAATTGGTTAATTCTGCGGTAGGATATTATTTTAGATCTAGACAAACTCGAATAGATAATTATTTAAATTATCCTATTGAAACGCAAGAGAAGCTTTTTAAAGATTTAATTCACAAAGCAAAAGATACTGCTTGGGGCAAATCATATGATTATGCCTCAATTAAGGATATCAAGACTTTTGCGGAACGTGTTCCTATTGGCGATTATGAATCGCATAAGCCTTTCATTAAACAAATGATGCACGGCGAGCCAGATATTCTTTGGCCTGGCATTACTCAATGGTTTTCAAAATCATCTGGAACAACTAGCGACAAAAGTAAGTTTATTCCAGTTTCGGAAGAAAATTTAGAGGATTGTCACAAAACGGGTCCTCGTGATACCTTGTCTTTCTTGTTTTTAAATTATAAGAATCCAACCATGTTTAGTGGCGAATATTTGGGTTTAGTCGGTTCGTTGAATCCCTTTGAACCGCATCCAGAAAGCCAGTGCGGTGATGTTTCTGCTATTATGGTCAAAACATTACCTTCATTCTATCGCATGTTTTATTTGCCTAGTTTGGATATTGCGCTGCTGCCAGAATGGGAGAATAAGTTGCAAAAAACAGCCGAACAGGTAATTCATCGAAATGTCGTTTCCTTTGGTGGTGTTCCAACTTGGAATTTGGTTTTGTTCAGAAAAATACTTGAAATCACAGGTAAGAAAAACATGCTTGAAGTTTGGCCAAATCTTAATGTTTATTTGCATGGTGGCGTTAGTTTCAAACCATATCGTAAGCAATTTGAGGAATTAATTCCATCTGACAGCATGAATTACTTGGAAGTTTACAATGCCTCAGAAGGTTATTTTGCTTCACAAATGCGTCCGACTGACGAAGGTTTGACTTTGATGTTAGATAATGGAATTTTCTACGAATTTATTCCAATGGAAGAATGGGATAAGGATAATCCTAAGGCTATTTCCCTTGCCGAAGTTGAACTAGATAAGGTTTATTCCATGATTATTTCAACCAATGCAGGGCTTTGGCGTTATCAGTGTGGCGACACGGTGAAGTTTATTTCCAAAACGCCACATCAAATTATTATCACAGGTCGAACGAAGCATTTTATTAATGCTTTTGGAGAAGAACTGATGGTAGCAAATACGGATAAGGCGCTTGAAATGACTTGCGAAACGCTTAATTGTGTGGTAGAAGAATATACTGCTGCGCCGATTTTCTTTGAAGGGATTAAAGGGAAAGGCGGTCACGAATGGATTGTTGAATTTTCTAAAGAGCCAGCTTCTTATGAAGACTTTGCGGATTTATTAGATGAAAATTTACAGAAAATAAATTCTGATTATGAAGCAAAACGATATAAAGACATAGCATTGGAGCGTTTAAAGATAAACGTTGTACCGAAAGGTGCGCTCTTAAATTGGATGTCTTCTCGTGGAAAAGCAGGTGGTCAAAATAAAATTCCTCGCCTTTCTAATGAAAGAAAACACTTGGAAGCAATCCTTAATTTTTGTAAAGATACCGTGAAGTAGTTGGCAGCTTGTCCCGAAACCTCAGCAGATACCTCAGCGGAATACTCGGAGATTGTCCAAAATCATTTTTTTGAAAAAACGAAAAGGAATAAGTATAATAATATGCAAAAAAAACTACAAATTTATTTAGAAATTATCTGGTGGGTAGTGACTATAATCATCGTTTATTTAGTGATGAAGCCTGTTTTTGATAATTTTTCTACAGATTATCCATTCCTTTGGTGGAATGTAGCTTACATCGTTCTATTTATTACTTACACTCGTTATGCTTTTTTATTGAAGTACACTTTCATTGCAAACTGGAGGAATGCTAAAGTTTTTCTATTCTTTTTTAGCTTACCATACCTTTTCTTTGGTATCGAAAGTATCAATAATTTTCAGACTTATTTTGATAATCAAGGTATAACCAAAGTTACTTCCTTATTAAAATACCCACTTTCAGAACTAGAAAAAGGAAACCTATTCGATTATATCAAAACGGAAACAATGCTTTTTGGTGTTGGTGCATTGATGGCAGGTATTTTAATGGCTTTACGAATGGCGTTGTCGCTTTGGCGTGGACGAAATAGAGGAACTGTTTAGTTTTTAGGGACGAGTTATTGAGTTATTAAATTCTGAAGGACGATTAGATAAACGTTTGCTAGAATCAAATTTTTTGGTTCTTTGACAATTATTGTCTTTTTGTCTCATTGCCAGAAGGAAATAACCGTCTGGCAAAAAATATTTACTTTTGTAAAAAATAAAGACAGGCTTTGGACTATTGCCTTTCTGATTTAAAAATCAAACCTTGTTCCGAAACCTCGGAATTCTTAATTCTACTTCATGCTACAAAAACTTAAAAACTACATAAAAACGCCCAAAGGCTTTGGTCAATATATGAATACTCTGTCGATTTTTGCGCCTAGAAAAGCAGGAGAAATCGCTTTTAGAGTTTTTTGTACACCACGAAAAGGACGGGCTTTCAATAAGGGACAAGCTAGAATTATTGCACAAGCGAGCCAAGAAAGATTGCCTTTGCACGATTTTGAACTGCAAACTTACGTTTGGGAAGGTGGTGAAGAAAAAGTGCTTTTGGTGCATGGTTGGGATTCAAATGCTGCTCGCTGGCGTCCTGTGATTGGGACTTTACGTTCGGCAGGTTATACGGTTATTTGCTTTGATGCGCCTGGTCATGGAAAATCTGGAAGTGATATTATAAATGGTGTACTATATGCAGAAGCGATTGAAAAAGTAGCCAAACGATTTCCGCCAGATTACGTCGTTGGTCATTCTTTTGGTGGAATGGGCGTAGGTAATTATTTTGCAAATTTCAATGCAGTTCCTATCAAGCGATTGATTTTGATGGCAACACCGTCGAAGCTTTCTCGTGTTTTAGATGATTATTATAAACTGATTGGTTTAAATGAAAGGTGTCAAAAAGCGGTTGATAAATATTTTAAAAAAGAATTTGGTTTTGAAATAGAGGATTTTGCTATTGAAGAATTTGCAAAGAAAATCAAACTTCCTGGCTTAGTTATGCACGATAAGGAAGATGCGACGACGCCTTTTTACGAAGGTCAAGCTATTCACGAAAACTGGGAAGATTCAGACTTTTTTACGGTTGATGGCGTTGGTCATAGTTTGCAAAATCGAGATGTGTATAAGCAGATTTTAGTAGAAATTCAGAAAGGATAAAATCACAAAATCAGGCGTCGGACGCTTTTAAAGCATCCGACGACTAGTTTTCCAATAAATCCTAACTAATCATACTCCAACCTTTATAATTATCTTTTTTGCTATCCAAATAAATGCGAGTAGGCGCATGCACCTCTTTTAGCAATTTCAAATCATCTTCGATAATACGAATCGCAATTTCCCGAGCTACTTTGAGGATTTTGCCATCTTTCACAATATCAGCGATTTTCAGACTCATCAAACCACTTTGTTGTGTTCCAGCGATATTTCCAGGACCACGGAGTTTCATATCTTCTTCCGCAATCACAAAACCATCTGTCGTTTCGCACATCACTTTTATACGATGGCGGCT
The DNA here is from genome assembly GCA_964564885.1 of uncultured Saprospiraceae bacterium. Taxonomy (GTDB): domain Bacteria; phylum Bacteroidota; class Bacteroidia; order Chitinophagales; family Saprospiraceae; genus CAKZLL01. The sequence continues at coordinate 15,608 of CAZMEH010000497.1, forward strand.
ATCGGAAGAAAGTTTGTAACTACTCATCAAAATACAAAAAGCTTCACCGCCGCCACGACCAACTCGACCACGCAATTGATGTAATTGAGCTAAACCGAATCGTTCCGTGTTTTCAATAATCATCATCGTCGCATTTGGCACATTCACACCAACTTCGATAACCGTTGTCGCTACCATGATTTGCGTTTCATTTCTGATAAAACGCTGCATTTCAAAATCCTTATCTTTCGCTTTCATTTTTCCGTGAAGGATACTTAGCTGATAATCAGGTATTGGGAATTCTCGAGAAATCGACTCGTAACCTTCCATTAGGTTATTCAAATCAAGTGTTTCAGACTCTTCAATTAACGGATAAACAATATAAATTTGATGTCCTTTTTTGATTTGCTCTCGCATAAAACCAAAAACTCGCAATCGATGTGCTTCTGATTTGTGAATCGTTTTGACAGGTAATCGACCAGGTGGCATTTCGTCAATCACAGAAACATCCAAATCTCCATAAACGGTCATTGCCAAGGTTCTAGGAATCGGCGTAGCGGTCATGACGAGAATGTGCGGCGGATAAGGTGCTGCCTTTTTCCAAAGCTTCGCCCGCTGTTTTACACCAAAACGATGTTGCTCATCAATAATCGCCAAACCCAAATTTTTGAAAATAACAGGATCTTCTAAAAGAGCGTGCGTTCCAATCAAAACATCGATTTCGCCAGCAGCCAAAGCATCTAAAATAACGCCTCGCCTCTTTTTGCCTTTTACGCTTCCCGCAAGGAAAGATACTTTCAAACCCAGTTTCCCTAAATCTTTTGAAATCGCTTCAAAATGTTGTTGCGCTAGAATTTCGGTCGGCGCCATCAAGCAAGCTTGATAACCATTGTCAATTGCCATCAAAATACTCATCACGGCACAAATGGTTTTTCCACTTCCGACATCACCTTGCAGCAAACGATTCATCTGTTTTGCTATCCTTACGTCTTGACGAATTTCTTTAATGACTCGCTTTTGAGCATTCGTCAAATCAAAAGGAATTTGCTTATAATATGCGTTGAAATGTTCTCCGATTGTTCCAAAAACATAACCTTTAAAGACTTCCTTTCGGTTGCCTCTAGTTTGTAGTAATTTGATTTGTAAGAAAAATAATTCTTCAAACTTCAACCGATTGCTCGCTTCACGGAGTTGTTTATGGTCTTTTGGAAAATGTATATTTTGAATCGCTTCAAACCGTGTTGGGAAGCGGAATTTTTTAACAATATAATCAGGTAAATTCTCTGGAAAATCATTTGGCGTTACTTTAGTCAGTAAACCTTGTTTGAGTTTTCGCAGTCCTTTTGCACCTAATTGACGTGCTTTTAGTTTTTCTGTCGTGGAATAAACAGGCTCGAAAGTCGATGCTTTGAGCATGTTTTTAGGATTTACCACTTCAAGCTCTGGGTGTGGAATACTTTTATAGCTTTTGAATAGATTTGGTTTTCCATAAATCACATATTCAGAACCGACTAGTAATTGTTTTTCTACAAATCGAATACCTTTAAACCAAACTAAATCAATTGCACCTGATGGATCACGAAGTCGGGCGACCAATCTTTTTCTTCGTCCTTCTCCTTGTGTTTCTACCCTGCGTATGACGCCTTTAAGCTGAATATTCTCGGTTTCTTCGTCAATATCAGCGATGCGATGGAATTGTGTTTTATCAACATATCGGAAAGGGAACTGCGTGATTAAGTCCTCAAAAGTGAAAATACCCAATTCTTTTTTGAGTATATCCGCTCGTTGTGGACCTATTCCTTTTAAATATTCAATGGATGTTTTGAGTATATTCCGTTCTCTCATGAAGTAAAATCTTTTGTTTCAAAGATAAGAAAGAACAATTAAACAGCCGAACAATTGAAATAAAAAGTATTATGAAAACATAATTTTATTACTTCTACATTCAATTGTTCGGCTGTTCAATTATTCAATTATTTCTTCACTTTTAGACAAAAAAATAACCTGTTCTTGATTCTTCAAGATAGGCTAACATAAAAAACAATTTTATAATTTGAAATTCTTTTGTTGAGGCGTTCTAAAAAAAAAGTAAGCCTATCATATATATGATAGGCTCCAGCTAAAAACAAAAACCACATTAACTATAATTTATATTTCTGTTGTTGTTTGGGCAACTTTTTATTTCTATTTAATCCTTTTCACTCATAGTTACATTGATACATCCTGCAATATATTTGCCAACTTTTCAATTTGTCAAAAAAAAATGATGTAAAAAATGCAACCTTTTGTTTATCAGCTATTTAGATAGGTAAATAAAGTTTTAGATAGAAAATTACTAAATATAGACTCTTCAAAAAAAGCTGTTTTTTTAATGAATGATATAGCTAAATGGATAGTTTCTTTAAAAAATGTAGTTACTTAGATAGTAAACGGCTGACGGTAGGCGATTGATATTTTTGGTTATTACATCCTTTTCTACAAAAACAGATGATAACCAACAGGTTTAGTCCTAAATAGTAAAACATAAACTAACAGAAAAACAGATGAAACATATTCTTATTATAATATTCATTTCAATAGTTGCTTCACTTTCGGCGCAAGAACCTAAGTTTAGGCACTATGGTGTAGAACAAGGTTTGCCGAGTTCTACGGTGTATCAAGTTTTTCAAGATAGTAAAGGTTACATCTGGTTTTCGACCGAAGCGGGCGTTGCTCGTTTCGATGGCGTGTTTATCGAAAATTATACGATGGACGATGATTTAGCGGATAATGAAGTTTTTGGATTGTTTGAGGATAGTCAAGGACGAATTTGGGCGAGAGGCTTCAATGGTCGATTTTCTTTTTTTCAAGATGGTTTTTTCTATGATGAAAGTCATATTGATTATTTGAATGAAATGTATGCTGGAAGTTGGGTGAATAATATTTATGAAGATACAAATGGTTATTTATACTTTGCCTTATCGAAAAATGGCTTCATTATTCTGACGCCTGATAATAAAGTAATTAAGAAGAAAGAGAAAGATTTAAAGGGTTTGGTTGATGTATTTAAGAAAGGGAATAATAAAGACTTAGCTCTAAAAAAATACAGAATTCAAGGTTTTAAAGAACTTAATGAAAATGAGATTTGCATTTTAACATCGTTTGGAGATTTGAAGTATAATCCCAAAGAGGATAAATTAGAATTGGAACATGTTTTTGAAAGTGATGTCGATCAGTTATTTTTTGTAAACGATGATATCATATTAGGAAGAGGAGGTGTCGATGAACCGGTGATTTATAAATATAACAATTATGGAAATTTCAGTCCAATTTTTAATGGAAAGACGATTGATGCTGGCGGACTGATTCCATTATCACTAAATGAAAAAGGGCAGTTGTGGTTAGGTAGTTTGGGCGATGGTATTTTTTTGATGAATGATTTTTTGACAAATCCGACTCTTCAAGAACACTACCTTGAAGGAAAAGCTATTTCTTCTTTTTTAGAAGATAGAGAAGGGAATTACTGGTTTTCATCGCTAGGTGAAGGCGTTCATATGTTACCGAAAAATACGGTTTTAACTTATTCTACAAAACAAGGTTTGGGTTCTAATGACTTATATGCTGTTACTGGCGATGGTCGTGGAAATATTTATGTTGGTACTGGCGATGGTCATTTAGACATTATAGACTCTAAAGGTAATATCCGTTCGCTAAATACTTCTCAAGATAAAACCCGTCGCTATGTTCGGATTACAGATATATTGGTGGATGATAATCAAAATATCTGGACAGGTTCTGATTTGGGCTTAAAGGTTTTTGGTAAAAACGTCAACCTCGATTTAAAAAGCATTAAAACCATTAAGAAAGACAACCTAGGTAATATCTTTCTAACGAATAATCAGGGTGTTTTTAAAATAGAGAAAAACGGTCAATATTCGACTATTTGGGACAGCCGTTCGGATGCGCTTGCGCCAAAAGATGATGGTACAATTTGGATTGGTACGAATCACGGTTTGTATTATTATGATGGTGATACGGTGACTTATCGTGGCGGTGACGACCCGTTATTCAAAAGCCGAGTATCGGATTTAGACCGAACAACGAATGATATTTTGTGTATTTGTACTTATGGTAATGGTATTATTTTGAAAAAAGATAATGGCATTCGACATATTACAAAAGGTGATGGATTAGTTGGAAATGTTTGTCGAGATGTGTTTATTGATAAAAAAGACAACACTTTTTGGATGGCGACCAATACTGGAATTAGTCAATTTCGAGTGAATGAAGAAGATTTGAGTATCAATTATTTGGTGAATTATTCAGAAGCTGACAATTTGGAATCCAACGATATTCGGAATATTTACGTTGAAAATAATCGAGTTTGGGTCGCTACTTCGGAAGGTTTATCTTATTTCGAGAAAGACAAAGAAGTCGGTATTCCGATTGCGCCACCTATTTATATTACTAATATCAAAATTTGGGAACAAGACACGACACTTCAAGATTTCTATAACTTGCCTTATAATGAGAATAATATTCGGATTGGATTTACAGGAATTTCATTTACCAGTAATTTTAGGATTCGATATTTGCACAAAATGGAAGGCGTAGATAAAGATTGGGTCGAGTCTTCTATTCCAGAAGCGCATTATCCGATACTTCAACCAGGGAAATATGTGTTTCGAGTGAAGGCGGTCAATATTGACCAAATAGAAAGCGAAGAAGAAGCCGTTATTCAATTTAGGATTCATCCGCCGTGGTGGAAGACGACTTGGTTTAGGCTGTTGGCATTTTTTACGGTTGCTGGTGTTTCTTATTCTGTGATTACTTATATCATTCGAAATAGTAAGCAAAAAGAAGAACTCCGCAGTCAAATTGCAGAATCGGAACAAATGGCTTTGCGAGCGCAAATGAATCCGCATTTCGTTTTTAATGCGTTAAATTCTATTCAGCATTTTATTACAATGGAAGACGAAATGTCTGCGAATTATTATCTGACTCGTTTCTCGAAACTCATCCGACAGGTCTTAGAAAATTCTAAACATTCCTTTATTTCCATTAATGAAGAAATAGAAACCTTAGAGTTATATTTAGAATTGGAAATGCTCCGCTTTGAAGGCAAGTTTACTTATAAAATAGAACTCGACGACGATATTGATACTTACGATACAGAGATTCCGTCGATGATTATTCAGCCATTTCTTGAAAATGCCATTTGGCACGGATTAATGCCTAAGGAAGAAAATTCAGAATTATTTGTTGAATTCAAACAAGAAGATACATTTATACTTTGCATCATAAAAGATAATGGAATCGGTCGAAAAGCATCTGCCGAAAACAATAAAGGCAGAACTCAAAAACACAAATCAACGGGTATTTCAAATACAGTCAAGCGTCTTGGCTTGCTTTCTAATATTAAAGATGAAAACTCTTTGATGAAGATTACGGACTTGGAAGAAAATGGCGAAGCGTTGGGAACTGTGGTGACTTTGAAGATTCCGTTTAAGTAGAAAATAGACTCATGATAGGTCATGAGTCTATTTTCAGTATTTATTTTTTGACTTTTATTGTTTTAGCAATTTAATCGTTTTCTGAGAAATATTTCCATTTTCGTGTCTAATAAAGATTTTAGCAAAATAAAAACCATTAGATACATCTTGTAAAACATTGTAATTGTATCTCCCTAAAGACATATCTTCTTCATTAATTACGGTTTCCACGATTCTACCAACAGCGTCATAAATATTCAAGTTTACCACACCTTCTTCTGGCATATAGAAGTCCAAAGTAGTACTTGTAGTAAATGGATTAGGGAAACTTACTATTTTTATGTTATCTCCAATAATTAACGGTTTAGATGCTAACGCATTTTTTGTATCTCGAATATTGGCCTGGTATTCTTCACTTTGGCAAAAGCATTAATATCTTTAGTTAATTTTGCAATAAGATTACCGCATCCTTGTGGTTGGTCACTAATCAACATAATATTTTCGCCAATACTTGCACCTTCATTGAGAATAATCTCATTTGCAATTAATACTACTTCCGCTCCTCCTGTTGTAGATAACTCACCATTAATAATTATTCTACCAACAGCCTCTATCGTAGTGTTTTGATTAAAAACAGTAGTAGATATTGTTTTCTCATAAGGTAATAGTCTTTATTCACAAAAATTCTGATAGCCGAAGAATACAGATTTAAAATTTATTCGGCTAATGAACTACCAAAATTTTGAATCAAGACAGGTGTTTTCTCTAAAGGGTATGTCATCACTTTAATATCTCTATTAGGGTTTCCATTTCTGTCGAGTTCATCAAATTCATAAAAGAAATAAATGGTGTAATTTTCCTTTTGAATCTATGTGGTTCATGTTTTCCTCCAAGTTCAAATGTATCTGCCAAGAATTCAATATCGTAATTACCTAAACATTCAAGTGGCATATAAGGTGTTCTATAAACTTCTTTATCAACTTGTGTTACAAGATCAGTGATTTACCCAGATTAGGCATGACATCATTTTACAACCTTATAAGAATAGCCCACCGTTGGATTAAAGAAATATTCATTTTTGTAGGAATTTCTCTCACGAAGCTTGACCGAGTAATTATCAGAAATCCGACATTTCTGATCACCGCACTAAAGTACCGTGCAAATGATATTTTTGGGGCGAACTTTTTCACGCAAAACCCAACACAATCGACAGACCACCTATAAGGTCTGGTTTGTGCATTATTTGAAATTTAACGGTTAAGAACTTGTTTAAAAACTTGAATCACTTCCAATAAACAAAAAAATTACGATTTCAGATTGCTAAGCAAATCCAAAATCGTAATTCCTATGTGCCGTCAGGTAGGCTAAAATATAAAAGGAAACCTAGTTTTCAGAAAGTTCTTTGATTTTTTCTTCTAATTCATTTTCGTCACCGGGATTATATCCACTGTGAGAATAAACAATTTTACCTGTTTTGTCAAGAATAAAAGTATAAGGAACATCTTGGAAACTCATTGCTCTTTGCAATTCTTGCTGAATGTCAGAAAGTACTTCGTAACTCCAACCTTTAGTTTCTACGACACCTTTTACACGAGGAAAAGTACGAGCATTATCAACAGAAATAGCCACTAATTCCATATCATATTCTTCTTGCCAGTCTTCATAAACCTCTTGAATAGCATCTAACTCTCTTTTACATGGAGAACACCAAGTTGCCCAAAAACTAATAACAGTGATTTTATCATTTTTAGCATATTCTTGAACATCTTTAGATTCACCTTCAAGTGTTTTTACAGTAACAGAAGGTAATCCTTCATCTTGTGCAAAAGTAGTGAGTCCTAAAGCTAAAAAGCCAAATAAAAATAAAAGACGTAAATTTTTCATGTTGTGTATGATTAAATTTTTAGCAATTGCTGGAAAAAAATATTTATCCAACTTTTTGATCTTAAATTAAATTATCAAGTTGCTAACGAACAACAACTTAACCAAGTTCTACTATTAAATCGTTAAACTATATAGAGTGTGACATAAGCCGACTACTTAAAGTATCAAAATATCATCTTTTTACACTGGTTTTCAAATATTTTGGGACACTAAGTAAATATGTGACAAATGAATGACACACTTTGACCGCCACTTGCTACATAAGAAAAAGGATTAGCTGTAATTTTCCCGTCTAATATCAAAACAATTATCCGATGCAACGAATATTACTTATCCTAGCCATTGTATTTTTTGCCTTTATAGATAATTCAACATTATCAGCACAAGGCAAACTATCGGGCTACCTGCAAACACGTTCAAGTTTCTTTGTCCGTGACTCTTCTATCAAAGCTTTCGACACTCGACAGTACGATGACCAATTTTATAGTACCGAAACATGGGTCGACTTGACTTATTCGACTAGAAATGGTTTTCAGTTCAGAGGTCGTTACGATATGTATTTGAATTCTAACTTATTTGATCCGTTAGGTTCTGAGTCAGCGCAAGGTCTTGGACGTTGGTCTGTTCAGAAAAAAATCAATGACTTAGACATTACCGCCGGTTATATTTATGACCAAATCGGAACAGGCGCAGCATTTCAAGCATACGAAGCACGTTTGCTCGGTATTGATAATGCGTTAGTTGGACTTCGATTGAAATATGATTTAACCGAAAGTGTTTCCATTAAAGGTTTTGTTGGTCGTCAAAAAAATCGACTAGAAGATCCATATGGCTCTGTTGTCAAAGGAATTAATCTGGAGGCATTCCATTATTTTGACTCTACCGCTCTAAAAGGTTTGTCGCTTGCGCCAGGTATTGGTCTCGTCAATCGTACAATTGATGATGAAACGATGCAAATTATCGCTTCTAATGTTGCTTCTAATGTGCCTAGTAATTTTTTCACACCAAGTTATAATAATTACGCTGTTACAGCTTACAACACATTGAGCTACAAAAGTTTTTCATTGTACACAGAAGGTGTTTACAAGTCAGAAGAAGCGGTTGATTTGCCTACATTAGATGCAATAGATGAGAATGGACGAAAAATGTTACTGAATAGAGACGGCTCCTTTTTGTACGCTAGTTTAGGATATGCTAGAAAAGGATTGGCAATAACTGCACAAGCCAAACGTGCCGAGAATTTTCAATTGCGTACTTCGCCATTAGAAAAACTAACTCGTGGTTTACTCAACTTTGTGCCGCCGATGGCTCGCCAAAATACGTACCGATTAGCGACAAGATACAACGCAGCAACACAAGAATTAGGAGAATTAGGTTATCAAGCGGATATTAGTTATCGTTTTAATAAGCGTCTGACAATGTCAGCTAATGGTTCTTATATTGATAATTTGGAAGAAGAAGCACTATACAGGGAAGCTTATTTTGATGCAACGATTAAGGATAAAAATCGTAAATGGAAGTTAATTGCAGGTTTGCAATTACAAAAGTATAATCAAGTTATCTATGAAGAGAAACGTGATATTAGCTATACTTATGTTGAAACAGTGATGCCGTTTGTAGATTTTTTATATAAATTTAATAAGAAAACAGCGCTTCGTACGGAGTTACAATATATGAGCACTGACGAAGATTTTGGAAGTTGGGCATTTGGTTTAATGGAACTGACTTATACGTCAAAATGGGCCATTACCATTTCCAATATGGTAACGGTGACGCCTGAAACCTATAATAAGAAAGTGTGGTCAGCACAGGAAATTACGGATTTGAAAATAGATATTTCAAAACCGTTGCATTTTTTCACGGCAGAAGTCGTTTATAATTATAAAGCCAATCGTTTTTCATTTGGTCGAGTTCGACAAGTAGAAGGTATTGTTTGTACGGGCGGTATTTGTCGATACGAACCTGCGTTCAACGGTTATAGATTAACGGTTCGTTCAAGGTTTTAAAATTTTATAATAACTACATAAAAAAACAATTATGAAATTCGGATATATATTACTTTTAGCATTAGTACTTACGACTAATTACGGTTGTTTAGATGAAGTTGGACCAAGTATTACCATTGAGAAAACAGACCGAGTTGTGTTAATAGAAGAGTTCACTGGCGTTCAGTGTGTCAACTGCCCACAAGGTAGTGCAGAAATCAATGCTTTAGCCCAGACTTACGGGCAAAACTTGATAGCGGTTTCTATACATGGCGGTACTTTTTCTGATCCATATCCTGACAGCCAATATGATTTTAGAACACCTGACGGAAATGACTTAATCGGTTATCTAAATGCGCCAAGTACTGGACCAGCTGGTTATCCTGCGGCTGTTATCAATCGAAAATCACACAATGGTCCTGGACAAGATAGAGCTGTTTTTCAATCTTCTTGGTCTGGAATTATCGGTAACGAAGTACAGCAAAAAGCAGATGTTCAAATAGAAATGAACAAATCCTATGATGCTGCGACAAGAGTATTGACGATTAATCCAACCTTGTTTTTTCAAGAAGCAGTATCTGGTGAAGTTCATTTTACGGCTTTAATTACACAAGACAGTATCATTGATGTACAACTTGATCAAGGTGGAAAAGTACCTGATTACGCACATAGACATGTTTTACGTGATGTCATTACGGCAAGCTATTCTGGTGATGTGGTTGGAACGGATATTCCAAAAGATGCGACAGAAAATGTTAATTATACTTATACGATTCCTAACGACTGGGATGTGAGTAAATGCTATATCGTTGTTTTTGTAAATAGGAATGATGGTTCTACCATTGATGTTTTGCAAGCTGCGGAAGCACATGTGGAGTAGTATTTTAAGCTTAAATAATAACGGTTAGTAAACCTTATAAAATTTACTAACCGTTACTATTTTAATAATCTCTACTTATCCAAACAAGGTTTGTAATTTCATTGCTACAGTCATATCACCATCAATGCGGATTTTTCCAGTCATCACGGCAGTCATAGGATTTAGTTCGCCTTTCATCAATTGTGTAAAGTCTGCCTTTGAAATCGTAATCGTGCAAGAAGCCTCTTCATTGCTTTCTGAAACAACATTACTTTCGCCAGAACCATCAATATACAATTGACTATCACCAAAATCAAACTTCAACGTACTGCCCAGTGCAGCCGCTTTTGATGCTTGCGTTTGAATAGCTGCAATCATATTTGAAGTACTCGCTGGCTCAGCTGCGGTTTCTGCAACTGATGCCGTTTCATTCGCTTCCGCCGTTTCTCTAGTAGGTAATTTAAAATCAGTTTCCGCCTTTTTATAATTCTGACCATCAATCAAAATCTTAGCAATAATATTGCGCATAATTTCCGAAGAACCACCGCCAATCGTTCCGACACGTACATCACGGTACATTCTAGCCATTGGATATTCTTCCATGAAACCATAACCGCCGTACATTTGCAAACACTCCGTTGCTACTTTTTCAGATAATTCCGTAGCCAATAGTTTTGCCATAGAACTCAATTTCACGTCATAAATATTATCCGCATACATTCTGCAACAATGATAACTGAATGCTTTTAGCGACTCTACTTCCGATGCCATTTGAGCCATTCGATGACGCAAAACCTGAAATTTATTAATTGATTTGCCGAACGCTTCCCGCTCTGACATATATTGTAACGTGATTTCAATCGCATATTCCATGCCTC
>CAZMEH010000498.1:0-1589 GCA_964564885.1 uncultured Saprospiraceae bacterium
AATTGGATTGACAATAGTACTGATTTTCAATGCTTTACAAACCTCCTTGACGCCAATCCGAGCACTCGGGATGAGAGCTACTTTTGTTCTTAACTATACGGCTATGCCGTCAACCGTCGGCGAAGCGGTTGTCAACCCTCAATCCAATACTTCATTAAGATTCCAATTATATTCTAAATAACTAACCGTTGTATTTTTTTCAATTTTAGTAGTCGCATATTGATTAATAAACTCAATCATCGATTGTTCCTTTGGGAAGTCAGACTTATACCAATCTAAAATACTAGATAATTTTGCGGTAGACGGAGTGATTTGATTCTTTATCGGATTATTGATAAAATATCGAGTTTGTAATTCTAATTGTTCCTCTAGTTTTTCTGCGGTATATGCTTCATTGAGCAACCTCGGGCAAGAAATAGAAGCACAAACTATTGCAAAATGAATTCTAGGTTCGTTGTATTCTTTTCTAATAATTTCATGTTCAATGATGTTTAAATCAAATGGAACACCATTAATTTTAAAGAATTTAATATCCCAAGAAGAGTTGATAAATATAAGTTTTCCACCAATTTCTCGGATACCTTTCACTGGGTAATACTTCAAAATAAGTTCAACCGTAAAAGCATTATAGGCATTAATCCAGTAGGTTAACGCTTCATCCCTTGACCAATTCTTATCATTTGGTGGGTTTTTTGAAAGCTTATTTAAATACGTTTGAAGCTTCGCCCTTTCCGTCTGAAATCCTAAATAATTAATATCGCCTTTATCATTGACGTACTTTTGCAACAATATATGCCATTCGTCGTGATGAATAGGAGTAGAGTTATTCAGTTTATAATTTTGAATTGGTGTCCTAAAAATCCAATTCTTAACATTTGAAAGTACCTGCAAACCTATTTTATAAAAATCCATTCTACTTCTTCATTAGATGAAACACACTATTTCAAAAACCTTCGTACCGTTGACTTTAGTCGACTAGTTTAATTAAAGTCAACGGTACAGAAACTTGATAGTTTAAGCTACGTCAAACTCTTTTTCAAAAATACTTTTTAGTTGTTCTTTAGTTCTAAGACCTAAACCTTGCCACTTGATTTCTCCATTTTTAAACAAAAACAAAGCAGGAATACTACGCACACCTAATGAAGTCGACAATTGTTTATTTTTATCAATATCAATTTTTATAATATTGCCTTTATCGCCAATTTCTTCCTTTAACTCTCTTAAAACAGGTGCTAAGGATTTACAAGGACCACACCAGTCAGCATAAAAATCTACTAATACAGGTTTGCCAGAGTTTATAATGTCATTAAAATTTTTCTTTGCCATAATATTTTTTTAAGCTTTTTTAAATCGACTAGTTTTGGTTTAACATTCAAAACAATTTCTCGGTTCTAAAACATAACACATTAACATCATCCTGCAAGTCTTTGTTTAATCCTATTTATGGATAACGAACAACCGTCCTTCTAACGACCATTAAAAAAATTACAGTTTCTTTCACATAAAACGAAATTTTTTTGATTCTCTGAATTTTTTTGTAGAAAATTACGAATAAAAATGTTTTGCCGTTTGCCGTTTCTTGAAACTTC
>CAZMEH010000499.1:0-2198 GCA_964564885.1 uncultured Saprospiraceae bacterium
CCGAAGTCTCGGCGATGAAAAAAACATGAAAAAAATCTCTTTTCTCTGCTCTCTCTTCTCTGTTCTAAAAAAATATACAGTAGTATGATAAATTGTATTATTTGTTTCCTTCTGACAGCCGTAGGCGTTCTGACAGCGATACCGATAGTAATCGGCAGTTCTGACCGCTGATTTCTAAAATATACAGTAGTATGATAAATGCTACAATTATTTGTTTCTCATCTCCTACTCCCTAAAGCCTTTTAAGCTAATAATCGCTTGCTAAAAATGAACCGTATTAGCCAGCTGGTTTATTATCTCCTTTTTTAAAAATATAAATTTAATAGTTAAATAATAGTAATTTTGTAGCTAGATTTAAGAGAACTATATTTTTCATTAAAACCATGTAATTGCCAGAGATGAGTCGATTTTCAATATTTTCAATATTAGTATTTTTAGCCTATTCCGTTCAAGCCCAAAAATTAAACACGATAGATGATGATGTTTTGGCGTCTATTACCGTTAACAAGACGACTGAAAAAATCATTCTTGATGGGCAATTGAATGAAGCCGTTTGGCAAAGTGCAAAGCCCGCTACTAACTTTAGTCAATACATTCCATCGGCTGACGTCATAGCAGAAGGTCAAACGGAGGTTTTCATGGCGAGTGATGATAAGTATCTTTATATAGCCGTGAAATGTTATACAAAAGGTGCTGACTTCATTGTTAATTCATTGAAACGTGATTATGGCTTCTTTGGTACGGACAATATCAGTTTCATGCTGGATACTTATTCAGACAAGACGAATTCGTTTATGTTTGGAATTAATCCTTATGGCGTGCGTCGAGAAGCATTAGTATTTGGTGGAGGTCGAGAAGGAGGAAACTTTTCGATGTCTTGGGACAACAAATGGGATGGTAATGCGAAGATGTATGCTGATTTTTGGATAGCTGAAATTGCGATTCCTTTTAGTACTTTGCGTTTTAATGATGGTGCTAAAAAATGGCGTTTTAACTGTTACAGATATGATACTCAACTCAATGAAGTGTCCACCTGGACAAATATTCCTCGTAACTTTATTATCGCTAATATTGGCTACATGGGCGATATGATTTGGGAGGAGCCAATTAAAAAACAGCGTAAAAATGTTTCTCTTATTCCATATATTTCGGGTGGCGCATTTCGTGATTTTGAAAATGTAGATGAAACTAAATATAATTTCAGATCTGGTATTGGTGGAGATGCGAAAATCGGATTGACTTCTGGTTTGAATTTGGATTTAACAATTAATCCAGACTTTTCGCAAGTCGAAGTAGATCGACAAGTGACGAATTTGAGTCGCTTTGAAGTGTTTTTTCCAGAGCGAAGGCAATTCTTTTTAGAAAATGCGGATTTGTTTGGCTCGTTTGGTGCGGGTCGAGTTACGCCATTTTTCTCTAGGAGAATTGGTGTTTCCTTGGATACTGCAACGGATTTGAATGTTCAAAATAGAATCCTTTATGGCGCAAGATTAAGTGGGAAAATTAACGACAGGCTTAGAGTTGGTTTATTAAATACACAAACCGCAGCGCAGCCAGAGAATGATTTACCCAGTTTTAATTATACTGTTGCAACGGTTGAGCAAAATGTTTTTGACCGTTCTAGTGTGGCTTTTATTTTTGTGAATAAACAAGCCATTAAGCCAGCGGATTACGGAAATACGCATCAACCATATAACAGAGTCGCAGGAGTTGAATATCGTTTGGCGACAAGTGATAATAAATGGGATGGTAAGTTATTGTATCATCAAGTGTTTTCGCCATCAGAAGAAAAAAACAAGTATTTCAACATGAGTTATATTGCTTATAATGAAAGAAAGTACCGTTTTGAAATGGCGCATTTGTTGGTTGGTAATGGTTATGAACCCGAAGCGGGCTTCGTGGCTCGGAGAGATATGCTTTTTTTAAGTCCAGAAGCATCGTATAATATTTTTCCAGAAAATGGGAAAGTGACAAGACACACGATTGGTTTTGATTTGAGACATATTTATAAATTAGGTCAAAACGAAGAAGATAATTTAGTTTTAGATGGTTTTAATTGGATAGAAAGTCGATTAGAAACTTTTTGGGACATTCAGTTTTTGAATTCAAGTCGTTTAAAAGTAGAAGGGAATTATGCGGATTTTGTGCTGTTAAATGATTTTGATCCAACTCGTTTGCAAGCAGATAGTGTCTTTTTA
>CAZMEH010000500.1:0-2261 GCA_964564885.1 uncultured Saprospiraceae bacterium
GGTCTGACTTCTGACTTCTGTTTTCTTACTTAAAGCAGCCTGTACGTTAACAAAAAAAGTGTGAACATTTCATAACGAAATATTCACACTTTTTTATAATATAGATATTAAACAACAATATTAATCATTAGTATTACTATCGTTATTTTCGTCTTTCCCTTTTTCCTTACTTTCGTTTGCATCTACGTCTACAATTGCATTAGCATCTACATTCTCTTCTCTATACTTCGCTTTCAAGCTACCTTTATACATCTTATAGCATTGAAACTTACATTCCAATGGACCATTAAATAGCGTGTTTCTGCTGCTAGGACGAAGACCAACACATTTCAGTGCTTTCAAATTTGAACTAATCATCCAAATATCATAACCTGTGAAAGCTTCTTTCATATGGTCGCCTATCATGGCATAGAACGCATTCATCTCATAATCCTCTGACTCAAGACGTTCGCCATAAGGTGGATTCATGATAACAATTCCACGCTCTGCTGGCGGCATAATGCGTTCAAAATCTTTTCTTTGAACCGTAATGATATGACCTAATCCTGCTCTGTCAATATTGCGTTGTGCAATTCTAATTGCTTGAAAAGCAATATCAGAAGCTAAGATTTCATGTTTGAATTCTCGCTCTCCAGCTATAGCTTCTTGACGCACATCCATGAAAGTCGTCTCATCAAAGTCTTTCCAGTTCTGAAAACCGAAATAATCTCTATTAAGATTTGGAGCTATATTTAAGGCAATCAAACCAGCCTCTGCTGCGATAGTTCCAGAACCGCACATCGGGTCGATAAAGTTACAATCAGCTTTCCAACCGGATAACAGAATCATACCTGCTGCCAAAACCTCGTTAATCGGAGCATTACAAACTTCTTGCTTGTAGCCACGTTTAAACAATGGATCGCATGAGCTATCAAAATAAAGTTGGCAATGATCTTCGTTGATACGAATCAAAATACGCAAGTTCGGTTGAGATAGTTTGACGTTTGGTCTTTTGCGGAATTTCGTGCGGAATTGATCAACAATAGCATCTTTAGTCTTCAATGCTACATATTGAGAATGGTTGAAATACGAAGAATGAACCGTACTATCAATCGCAAAAGTTTCTTCTAAAGAAAAATGTTCTGACCAATCCGTTTTTTGAACATTATCGTAAAGCTCTTTTTCATCTCTAGCCCTAAAGCTATCGATGTATTTGAGAACTCTAACTGCTGTTCTCAATTGAACATTGGCTTTATACAGGATGTAAAGGTCACCTTGAAAAGTGACAGCACGTGTCTGTTTTTGGATATTTTTAGCTCCAATGTCTTCTAGTTCTTTTACTAGAATATCTTCTAAGCCGTGTAGCGTTGTAGCTACTAATTCAAATACTTCGTTCTCGTTCTCTTTCAATTTTCTCGATTTTGTCTTAAATTTGAACTGCAAATCTATGGAAATAAACGCTAACCTTGCATAGTTTAGCCATTAGAATCTTGGATAAAATTTTCTTTTTGAAACAAGAACATTTTTAATCTATTCTTTTGCGGTTTTCTAGTATTTCTTTGTTAAATGTTTTAACAAAATGGCTGTTGCAGATTTTAAATTTTTTCCAAAAACAAAAATGCCTTCTTCGTGTCCTGCCATTGCAAATATTTTTTGCTCCAAAGTGGTCTTTTCTTCTAATAACTGAATAATCGCAGTTGCCATTTCAGGCGTCCCGTATTGAATTTTTTCGGATGTTGTAGGTACTTTATGAAGTAACTCTTGCCAAAGAGAAAGGGAATGAATGTGAATAACGCCATTGACCCAAGGACAGGTTTTATAAATAACGGCATGACTCATACTTTCAGAAGAAGCAATGGTTGAACCTATACAATGTAGGAAATTTTCATTAATGGACACATTTGTCACTAAGGAATAGTGATTGTTGTTTAGCTGTTCAAAATTGCCAGTTGCAGAGCCAGAAATATAAAATTGATTGGAATTTTCTTTGCGAATGCTAATATTCCCAAAACCAATTCCATTTTCGTACGCACCAATCAAGTGCCGTTTATACATTTCATCACGCCAATGATTCAGTTCTTCAAAGGCTGAAAATTCTAAAGGCGGCGTTTTTTGCCAATTAGATTTAAACTTGATATAACCTTCGTCTATCATTTTATAGCTAATTTAATTTCAAAAATAGAAAAGTCAAATATTTGTTTGATAAGGCAAAGTAAAATAATAAATTAGCCATTATGACTTCATCTTTTTCTGCCATACTTCGTTGAAAATACTCGTCATCC
>CAZMEH010000501.1:0-2962 GCA_964564885.1 uncultured Saprospiraceae bacterium
GTTATAGTAATAAAATGAATAATAATTAGTGAGTAATCACTAGGAATTAAATATAAAAAGATGAATGACGTTCTTGTTGCAAAAGCTCCTGTTGATTTAACTGATGGAGCAGTAAGACAATTAAAAAATATAGTAGAAACAAATAAGATTCCAGGAGATCATGGTTTACGTATCGGCGTGAAAGGTGGCGGATGTTCAGGATTTACCTATATCCTTGGTTTTGATGTTAAACAAGACGATGACCAAGAGTTCGAGTCAAATGGCGTAAGAGTCTTTATGAATAAGTCACACGGAATCTATTTGCTAGGAATGGAAGTTGATTTTGTTGAGGGATTAAATAATAGAGGTTTCTCATTTAGCAATCCAAATGCAACTTCTTCTTGCGGTTGTGGAACGTCTTTTTCTGCTTAATTATTAAGTTTTAAGACATTCGACCCTTTCTATAATAGAAAAGCGTTTTGAGTTAACCTCAAAACGCTCTTTGTATTTTATCTGACAGCGAAGCGGTCTGGCTTCTTTTTTTATTTTACAATTCTCATTTTCATTTTAACGTCTTTCTGCGGTCTGTCACCTTGTGCGGTCTTTGTAGCAGCGATTTTATCAATCACGTCCAAACCTTTAATGACTTGACCAAAAACAGTATATTCTCTATCAAGAAAAGGCGTTCCACCAACTTCTTTATATTTTGTACGAACCTCAGAAGAATACTTAAAACCACCTTTTGACTCAATTTGATTCAACATATTGTCATTGACACTTCTACCGTGAACAACATAAAACTGTGAACCAGAAGAAGCCTTTTTAGGATTTCCACCACCTAGACGAGCAGCGCACAAAGCACCTTTATAGTGAACCAAAGTATCCACAAATTCAGCAGGAATCGTATAACCAGGTCCGCCCATACCTAATGCTTTGCCTTTAGCAGCGTTTTTAGAGTTTGGATCGCCACCTTGCACCATAAAACCATTAATCACACGGTGAAATAACAGATCATTGTAAAAATCTTCCTCTACCAATTTCATGAAATTATCACGGTGTTGAGGCGTGTCATCGTATAACAAAATCGTCATTGTCCCAAACTCAGTTTCTATTTCTACCAAACAATCTTCTGGTTCTTTCACTTCAATAGTTTGCGTAGAAATATTTGATTTTTTGCCTTTCTGAGCAATAAGTGTTATTTCGTAATTCCCAGATTCCTTAAATACATGATAAGGTGCTTCTGTCGTTACCGTATCTCCGTCACCGAAAATCCAAGTGAAACTTTCCGAATCTGTTGATTGATTATCAAACTTAAATTTAGCTGGTGCAACTCTATCTTTCTTGTCGCCTGCGTCGCTAATGACGAATTGTGAAATTGGCTTCGCACAACTTGCCATAAAAACGGGTATTATTAACCAAAGTAAATGTTGTAATTTCATTCTATTATTAATTTCTAAAATTATGTTGTTATTTGAATATTTTAAACGATTAGTTCCTATTTGAGAGATTGCAAAGAACTACAAAATAAATAATATTGAAATGTATTTCATTTGTTTTAATCTTCATTTAATCGAAATTCCCAATCAGAAACTTCAATTAACTTCATCTCCTTATTAAAAACAACCGCTTCATCAATGCCGATTTCTAATGTTTGTTCTCCATCAGAAATGAAAATCACTAGATAAAACAAGTCAAGCTGAATTTCTTGAACTTCTTCACCGTCTAATTCTACCTCTCCAGCCTCTGTTTCTACTTCAAAGCTAACCTCTTTCAAAGTCGCCATTTTCCAATCAAAATTATTTTCAATACCTTCTTTTCGAAGTTTAACCAAGTCTTCAAAGTATAATGTTAGATCTTCTGCTCGTTCTATTTTTAAATTGTTCCAATCTTCTTCGGAAAATTCATTCATAGAATTAACATCTAAGAAATCTCGAACATCTTTCAATGATGGATAAATACTTCCCAAAGTATCTGTATCATTATGTTTAATCCCATGAATCAGCGTATGGCTAAATTGATTGACGAGTTCCTCCTGACTTAATTCCTGTGCTTCGATTGTTCCTATTGCGAATAAGGAAAGTATAAATATTAAAATATGTTTTTGCATGGCTCATGTTGTGTTTTTGAAATGGCTAACGTTTTGCCGCTGTTGTCAATTCAACACTGACAAGGCTAATGATAATGATAAACTCAAGTAGAAAATAAACGAAACCTAACGTCGTTAATTGTCCATGAAATTGATAAACTAAGCCCATTGAAACAAAACAATACAATAAATTAGCCATTGCAATCGCTTTCATAAAAGGTCGCCAATTTCTTGGAAACCGCCAATAACATAAAAATGAATACAGGGCAAAAAAGCAAGGAATCACCGCCAAAATATATAATACATGGCTAGGCATTCCAAAGTAAGATTCAAATTGTATTAAAATCACACCTAATGAAAAAGCAGATGTTATGGCACCAAGACTATCTATTAAAAATAGTTTTCGTGGATTAGTTCGTATTGATTTTATCATTTGTTGAAATGTCATTCCGCTAAATTACCTATTATTTAATTATATTTCCAACGATATAAGTATCAATGTCAATTCCTAAATTTAGCTTATTTAAGCGGTTAATTGTTTTAATATCAAATCCAATTCCTGCGTTTCCATTAATGTATTGATATCGGCACACTGAAATAATCGTATTAGATCTTTTACTTAAATTCCTTACTCCTTCAACATTTTTTTCTAGTTCATTTAGAAGCAATTCAAGTTTTTCGTCTAAACTGTAAGCTAGATTCTTAATTGGTTCAAAGCTTATTCTACTAAAATCATAAGCTGATTTTTTATTACGTTTTAAATCACCTTTTGACCAGCCTTCTAATGGTTTAAATTCCTTGATGAATTCAGAAAGTTCCTCAAAAGCCAATTCTTCAGAAGTTGCCGTTAAGTAAACCCGATGTCCTGATTCTGTCCAAACGAATTCAACTTCAATA
>CAZMEH010000502.1:0-2466 GCA_964564885.1 uncultured Saprospiraceae bacterium
ATATTAGATTTAACAAAGAAAATCTATTCACACTTTTATAATGTTAAAGTATCCATAAAATAAATACATAAACGATTTACAACTTGTAAATATTTTGCAGTCAAATAGCCTATTTTTCAGTCATTAATCGCTTTAAGCTAAAAGTATTTTATTCAAAAACCCTATACCTCATTATTATTCCAAAAAGTCCGATTGCACCTTCACCGACCGCTTCTCCTTTCGTTACTACATTAATCTCATAACCTGCCGCTACATTTACGCCAATAGCTAAGGGAGATTCTTCAAAGGTATACATATATCCAATTTCTCCCGTTGGCTGAAAAACTGTAATTTTTGTAGTTCCTGCATTAGGCGTTTCGCTTTCGTCTTCCCAATCAATCGTTAAGGCCCAAATATCTGCTCTAGCACCAAGGTATAAACTACTATTTTCTGCTCCAAAATAATAACGATAACCCAAAGTTGCACCTAAGCCACCTCCGTTTTCAAGGTCATTGTAAGGGCTAAAGCCTTTGCGACGTGCCAAGTTATAACCAAATTTGGCTTGAATAGCGTGTGCCTCGTTGAGGCTATATTCACCAGTTAACATAA
This sequence comes from uncultured Saprospiraceae bacterium, assembly GCA_964564885.1. Lineage (GTDB taxonomy): Bacteria > Bacteroidota > Bacteroidia > Chitinophagales > Saprospiraceae > CAKZLL01. Next base: position 589 of record CAZMEH010000502.1, read on the forward strand.
ATTGATAACCAGCAGGATACCATTGCACCTCAATTCCTGTGCTGACTTGTGCATTTCCCAAAATAACAAAACAACAAGTAAACAGCGATACAAGAAATCCTTTTTTCATAATAACTAATTACTTAGGAATGTGTCAAGAATAATGGCTCTTCGTTTAAATTGATTACTTTGAGTTGATGCAGCATAAGCAGTGAAACACTATAAATTGCTTTTACAAGTTCCTTCATTTAAGAATCATGTGAAATTATAGATTTTCGACTATAAACACAAACGAGGAGTATTCAATAATTGAATACTCCTCGTTTTATATAAAAAAATGTAAGAAAATTACTTCCTAGCAGTTCTTTTTTCTTTGATACGTGCTTTCTTACCTACAAGGTCACGTAAGTAATACAATCTTGAGCGACGTACTTTACCTCTTTTGTTCACCACAATTTCGTCAACAGCAGGAGAGTTTAGTGGAAAAACACGTTCAACACCAACACTATTAGATATTTTACGAACTGTAAATGTTTTTGTAGCACCTTTTCCCTTAACTTGAATTACATCACCTCTGTAATCTTGAATACGTTCTTTACTACCTTCAATAATTTTATAACGTACAGTTACATTGTCACCAGCGCGAAACTCAGGGAAATCCGATTCTCTTCTAGTCTGTTCCTCTACATATTTTATCAACTCGTCCATGACTCTTTGTTTTAAATTTTGTGACTTTCCTATAAAATCAGCGCAAAGATAAATAAACATTTCAAATTACGCTATTTTTCAATGAAAATATTAACGGAATTTGGAAGTAATTTTTTAGACTTTACTTATCTTATATATAGCATTAATTTAAATGCAGTCAAAAGTACTACATTAATCAGTAATTTTGTTCTTTTGCCTGATAAATAATGAGGTTTTTTCACCAAAAGGCGAGACTCAAATAGCTATTGGTCGATTATAATCAATAACAAAACCTAAAGATCTTTCTAATCTCCAAAATTATTCCCTAACTTAGTTAACCTTAATTTTTATTTAAATCACCTTTATAAATTAAATTAATGCTTTCGATACTCGTAGCTGGCACAGCAGTCGCTGTTGCATTTGGAATAGTCGGCGGAATGGCTAATAATTCTCGATTTTGGATTAGCAACTTCAATCCTAATAAAAAGAAGATTCAGGACGACCTCCGCACCATAAAAGCATTGATGGAGCCGAAACTCGAAACCATTATACCTTGGACGGAAGAAGAGAAAACGCTTTTGTCTGTAGAGCAAATCGATGTTAAAAAGAAAAGGCAAGGTACAATAGTCGTTCAAGGTACGCTCATTTCCATTTATCATGAGCCGATGGTTGCTTATTTTTATAAAAAGTATTTGAATAAAAAATCGGAAGATGCCATCATTTATGCTCGCACTTCTAACAGGGCTTTTGAATATCGTATAAAAAAGGGTGAAGTCGCTATTCGCATTAACAATCACGATATTGGCTCATTAAAACAAGACAACAAACTTTATCGAAAAAATAAAGTCATCGCAAGTATTAACCGAGATAGTCAAACTAATCTAACACCTATACTATTACACGATAAAAGAGGTCAAATCAAAGAATTAGGTCATCTCGTAAAAAAACAATCTTCCGACGAAATCAATAAAAGAGCATTACAACTCATTGACCAGCAAATGAATGACAATGAAGAAGCTATTTTTTTAGCTTTAGTTCTTTTTGAAATGATTCATACTTCTATTGTTAGATAATAATTAAATTCGTAATTCTCTAATTTAAAAAAGTAGAAAATAAATGAACTGCCCGATATACCTACTGCATTTACAGGTTATTGTAAAAAAACAGCTTGATTACTACAAACATTAAAGATCATGAACTTTACTTAATCTA
>CAZMEH010000503.1:0-12643 GCA_964564885.1 uncultured Saprospiraceae bacterium
TGTACCACCGATAACTGAAACAGAAGCTGTTCCGTCTGTACCACTATGGCAACTCACTGGCGTCATTGACATCGTTAATGTCATACCATTTGGCTCATCAACTGTAATTGTATCACCAATAATACAACCATTTCCGTCTGTAACAGAAACGCCGTATAATCCAGCAGATAAATTAGTTGCAAGCGAATCAATACCACCACTTGGTAACCAAGCATATGAATAATTTCCAACGCCGCCTGATGCTGTAACCAGTGCCGTACCGTCAGAATAGCCATTACAGCTAGTAGCGGTCATTGACATTACCGTAGCAAGTACTGTTGGTTCAAGTACGTCAACATTATCTATATAATCACAATTGTTATTATCAGAAACGGTAACTGTATATGTACCTGCTTGTAATCCATTTGCATTAGGACTATTCAAAGCAGTATTATGGCTCCAAGCGTAAGTAAATGTACCAGAACCGCCTGTTGCAATAACAGAAGCTGTACCTGTTGCATCTCCATTACACAATAATGGTGTTGAACTCATGACAGTATTAACGCCTGTTGCTGGTTGATTGACTAGAATACTATCAACTGCTTGACAGTTATTCGCATCTGTAACCACAACGGTATGCCATCCTGCCGCAATATTATTTGCTGTCGGAGTAGCTTGAGCACTTGGTGTCCAACTGTATATATATGGATTTGTACCACCATTTATTGCAACTGTTGCAGAACCATCACTACCATTGAAACAATTTACATCTGTTTTTGTCAATGCAATTGTTAATGAGATTGGTTCAGCAATAGTAACCGTATCTATTTCAAAACAACCATTCGCATCCGTTACTGTAACGCTATGGAAACCGCCTGCTAAGCCATTGACTGTAGATGTTACATCAGAAGTTCCACTCCATGCGTAAGTATATCCACCCGCACCGCCTGTAGCTGTAGCAGAAATAACACCATCTGCAACTCCAAAGCAAGAAACGGCTGTTGGTGTTAATGTCGTACTTATCTGTGTTGGACTTAGAACATCTACACTGTCTGTAACGGTACAACCATTTGCATCAGTAGCAGTAACTGCTTGGAAATTATTTCCTAAGCCTGTTCCTGTTGTTAATGTATCTGTTGAATTGACCCAAGAATAAGTATATCCAGGTGTACCGCCATTGACTACAATTGTTCCTGTACCGTCAGTGGTATTGAAACATGAAGTTGGCGTACTTGTCATTGATGAACTCAATGCTGTAGGAGAAGAAACAGTTGATGTAATTGTTTGAGAACAATTATCTGCATCAGTAACTGTTACAGAATACGTACCAGAAGCAACATTAAATGCTGTATCAGTTACTTGATTAGCTGCATTTACATCCCAAAGATAAGTGTAAGTGCCAGCACCACCTGTTGCAGCAACAATTGCTACACCGTCTGCACTCGTATTACAAAGTGTCATCACGGATGTTTCTCCAAGTACAATCGCTGTATTTTCTAATACGGTATCTGTAATAGCAACCGTACAGTTTTTACTATCATTAATAGTAGCAGTATAAAAACCACCACTTAAACTACTTGCTATATTTGCTGAAGAGGCAGAACCTGTCCAACTGAAAGTATATCCACCATTACCGCCAACTGGTGTTACAGTTACAGAACCATCATTTGCACCATTACAACTTACATCTGTTGCTATGGATGTAACCGTTAATTCAGTTGGTTCTATTACAACAGCAGAATCTACTGTTTGACAGTTATTTGCATCGGTAATAGTAACAACATATGTACCTACGGTTAATCCTGTAATTGTTGAAGTTGTTCCAGCATTACTCCAAGCATATGTATAACCAGAAGCACCACCTAATACGGCAACAGTTGCTGTACCATCACTACCATTAAAACAACTAATAGAATCCGTAGACATGGTAGTTGTCATTCCTAATGGTTCTGTAAGTACTGTAAATACAGTATCAAGACAAGCAAATGCATCAATTACGATGACAAAATGATTACCTGATACTAGGTTAGAAAATGTTGGTGAAGCTTGGAAAGTACCACCATCTATCGAATACTGATAGGGTAAAGTACCACCATTTGCACTTACGGTCATATCTCCATCTGTTCCACCACTACACGAAATATTTGTAGAACTGACTAAACTAGCATTCACACAAAGCCCTGTTGTACAGTTCTGTGTTCCGATAAACGAACCACCTGGACAAGTAGAAATTCCTCGAACTTGAATATTGACCGTTTGATTAACCACTAAACCTGTAACAGTATGTGTTAATCCTGGTCCTGTTGGTATAATCCAACCACCATTATCAATATTAACTTCATAACCTACTGCACCGACAACTGTATCCCATGCGAAAGTTAATGAGAATGGAGTAATACCTGCGCATAAGATATTTGGCGCAAGTAATGTGTCTATTACTTCTATCATGACAGAATCTATCGCAAAACAGCCGTTCTGGTCCGTTGCTGTAATGGTGTAAGTAGTAGTAATTGCTGGACTAGCAATAGGATTTGAACAGGTTGTACAACTTAAACTATCCGTTGGCGACCAAGCGTAGGTATAAGCAGTAGGATTAGAAAATTCAATACTCCAATCTATAATACTACCTGTAGAGAATGAACCATCATCAACTACCCAGAGTGCCCAAGTGCCATTAGTCGAGCTATTATTAAATATGGTAAAACTACCTTCAGGTATATATGAGCCAGTTAATGGAGCAGGAGCACCAGATATTGGCGTAGTAGCAGTTGGCGAAAAGCAAGTATTTGTGTAAGCATTTGTAACAGAACCACCATTATCTGTTGATAATTCCATTATTGTACCATTAGGCGATATAAGGAAAATATCTAAATCATTACTAAAGAACTGTTGTGTAACATTAATACAAACTTGATCAATAGTCGTCGAATTCATAGCGGCAGGTGAAACGCCCGATACATTTATATAAGAATACGTTCCAATAGGATTATTATCGGGAATAGCGTAAGTAGTATCATTCATAAAAGACATAGTGCCTCCTGTGATAGGTATAGTCGCATCAAGTTGTACAGAACTTCCTCGGCAGATGACCGTATCAGTCATTGCAGGTAATGTGAAACTATCTGCAACTTCTATAATTACATTATCAGTATAAGTACATCCGTTAGAATAAGTAACATTAGCTGTATAGGTCGTTGTAGAATCTGGTCCTGCTGTTGTTATTTGTCCTAAAGTATCTGATAGGAATTGCAAAGGCGACCAAACAAAGTTTCCAGATTGAGCGGTGAAAGAATTAAAGGTTGCATTAAGGGTGACACTGTCTCCAGGAGAACAAGTGACTTGATAGTTTCCAGCATCCATTACGGGTCGTTCTTCTACGACTATCAGAAAAGAATAGATATTAATACCTGTTATGGGACATCCATTGTCTCGAACATCGACCGTAAATATATTATTACCAACATTACTATTACTCGGTACCCAACTAAAATTTGCAGTTGGAAATTGAGCGCCATCACTTACAAACTGTGCTCCTTGAATCGCTTGATTCCAATCCATTATCATACTTTGCCAACCACTTTGAGGATCGAATGTCTGGTTAATGTTTTCATCATAGGCCGTTACATTAAAATCAATAGAGTCACCAGCACAGACGTTGAGTGTGAATATTCCTGTAGTTCCGGTCAGATCAGCGGTACCATTTATACCGGAAGCTACGGGTAGTTTATTACTACAGTTTAAAATTTCAAACTGCATATCTCGCATGATTTCGCCGATCTTGGCTCCGTTTCGATATTCTTCAACTAAGACACAGATAACGGCTGTTTGTGCTGTCGTAGGAGTAAAGGTTAGACCTCCAGTTGCAGGATCTATTGTTACACCACTTTGAGTTGTAAGAGGACTAATTCCTGAAAAAGGAAACTGATAGTTAGTTGTACCACCTACGTTTTGTTGACAAGGAATTAAGCTAAATACTAAAGAGTCATTGTCAAAATCTGTAGCACCGTGATTGTAATTAACAGGTTGGTTCGCACAGAAATAAGCAACAGGACTATTTAAAAAGTCTGGTGAATTATTGCATGGGTTAGTGCTTGTATTCAATTCAGAATTGATATAAAACGATTGACCACCAGGATTATTTAATGTGCTAATTGAGTTGTTTCTACAGCACAATTGCCATGATAAAGTATAGGTGCCTGCACAAGCAGGTACAGTTATTGTCTTTTTATAAACATATTCATGGACACCCAATGTACCACTACCTCCGCCACAAGCACTAGCCTGTGTTGGACAAAGAGGCGTAATATCTTGAGGATAACCTGCTAATAAATCTAAAGTAACTGGAAAATTACCACAGGACGAGACGAAATTAACAGTCGCTGTCGTACCTAGCGAGGCACCATTACAGTCTCGGAATAATCTTAATTGTAGGTTATAGGTATTATTACCATTACACGTATAAGTTAAATCACCTCCCATAAGATGGGTTGCGTTCAGATTATTGGTGTTAAATAGTAAACAGCCTAAAATAAATCCTAGAATGTAGATATGTTTTACTCTTTTCATAGAAGAATATTTTTTCACAAGCCTTTATTTAAGTAAATACAGTGTATTTTAAAAATAATATAATGTTCTTAAATAGAAATATTACAACAGATTGTATCATATAAACTATTGAGAACTAGATTTCTTACTTAGAATAATTTGCTTTTTTGGTTTAAAACTGAACATGAGAAAATAGCAGTACTAATGTAAAAATATTGATAAACTTTTACAAGAATTGTAGTGGATAATTCTTTTGCGCCTATACGCTAAAATAAAATGGTTTTATGTCTTCTCTAACACTACTGATTTTCAACGATTAAAAAAAATAAGTATTGTTTTTTGCAGAATTCTTAGTGTCTAAGAATAGTAAATTTTACACCTGACTGTAATTTTAATTTTGTTAAAACTAAAATTTAGATTTTCTTATCGCTCCATTTTATACCTTTATTGCTAATAATAAAGGTCAAAATTAGATAGTAATAATAGAAACTTAGAGTTATAAATTTTATAATGTCACGAAATAGATTTATTGTGAATATTATCTATGAATATCAATTCATTATTTAATACGAACAGTTTACAAAACTAAACCCTATTTACTAAATATATTTTGTTAGTTTGAGGCATTATTAGCACAGAACCATTTGTTAAAATGATAAGTGACTGAAATATCAAACAAACTCTATTGCGTATGCAAGAATAAGGCTTTATAATTTAAAATGGTTATTTAACATATCCTAAATATCAAAATGTTTTAAAGACATTTTTTAGGTATTAAAAACATTAGGTTCTTTGAAAAATTCCATGATAAAATATTTTTCGTAGAAAAGCGTCTTGCCGTGTGCCGTTAGCCGTGCGCCGTCAGCCGATTTTGAAACTTCCACGGGATTTTTCAAAGAACCAAACATTATTAGGCTTTATTCAAGGAATTGATTTAACTTGCAACGCATAAAAAGTTAACTTAAACCATCAGCATGATTTATCACGGTTTACAGCAAGATAAACTTGACGGACAAAAGAAATTTGCAGTACTCATTGATCCAGACAAAATTAAAACACAAAATATCAATCAGATTATAGAACTAGCACTGGCTTCTTCAGTGGATTATTTCTTTCTTGGTGGTAGTTTGATTGTCGATGATGAAATGAATTATTGCATTGATGTCATTAAAAGAAATACAGATATACCTGTAATCCTTTTCCCTGGGAGTACGATGCAAGTGAATCATAGTGCTGATGCTCTATTGTTCTTGTCATTAATCTCTGGACGAAATGCAGATATGTTAATTGGAAAGCACGTTGAATCGGCTCCAATGCTTTACAGAAGTCCACTTGAGATATTATCTACAGGCTATATTTTAATCGATGGAGGTACTTCAACTTCTGTCCTTTATATGAGTAATACTCAACCCATTCCTGCTAATAAGGCAGACATTGCGGTTTGTACAGCACTCGCTGGCGAAATGCTTGGTCTGAAATTAATTTTCATGGATGCGGGTAGTGGCGCAAAACATCCGATTAGCGAAAAAATGATTAAAGCGGTCAGTAGTAAATTGACTATTCCTTTAATCGTTGGCGGTGGTATTAGAACTCCTGAACGTGCTTTAGCAAGTGCAAAAGCCGGAGCAGATATTATTGTTGTAGGAAATGCAATTGAAAAAGATCCAAGACTTGTCATGGAAATTTCTAATGCGGTTCACTCTTTAACACTCGAAAGTGTTAGAGCTACTAAAACTTAAAAACCTGTCCCGAAAACTCGGTGATTGTTGAGCGATGAGTTACTGAGTAGTCAAAATTCTATGAAAATTGATATAAATTGCGATTTAGGAGAATGGTATGGTCAGCGAAATTTAGCCATTGAAAAGGCTATTATGCCGTACATATCTTCTTGCAACATCGCTTGTGGTTTTCATTCTGGTGATCCATTGACCATCGAAAAAACAATTTTACTTGCTTTAGAACATAATGTCAAAATCGGTGCACATCCTTCTTATCCAGATCTTCAAGGTTTCGGTCGTCGCAATATGTCTTTGTCTAAAGATGAATTGATCGCTTGCGTCCGCTATCAAGTTTCTGCACTGAAAGGAATGGTCGAAGCATTAGGAGGGAAATTGCATCATGTCAAACCTCATGGCGCACTTTTCAATGTTGCGGCTAAAGATAAAATGTCAGCGGAAGCCATCGGTGAAGCTATTTCAAGTATTGATAATAGTTTGATTTGGTATGGCTTATCTGGTTCACTTATCGAACAAGTCGCACAAAATTATCAACTAATATTCTGGCACGAAGTCTTCGCAGATAGAAAATATGAAGATGATTTATCATTACGATCAAGGGATTTGGAAGGTGCTGTTTTACATGATTCTAAAATAGTTGTGCAGCAGGTCAAAGATTTTATTGATAAAAATGAAGTAACGACTTACAATGGTTTACAGAAAACTATTCAAGCGGATACCATTTGCATTCATAGTGATACATCTGGTGCGGTTGAACTAGCAAAGGGAATCTTCAAGGCTGTTCAATGAGAAAAAATATTAAAATCTTACAGGTTATTTGGGAGATCAAACATTTAGGAAATCAAGCGATTTTGTTGCAAACTTCTTCTCCTGTTTCGCTTTCTATTATTCATCAAATCACTCAATCTATTCTTGCCGCTCAATGGCAAGGCATCACAGATATCGTTCCTGCTTATCATTCTATTGCTATTTTTTATGAAAAATCTATCATTAGCACTGTACAGATTATTCAAAAAATAGAAACTAAAAATTTCTCTAATACCAATTTGAAAATTCAAGTTAAAACGCATGAAATTCCTGTTTGCTTTGAAAATGGCTTAGACTGGAATGAAGTGGAAGACTTGACACAAATCAAAAAAACTGATTTTATAAAACAGTTTACCAATCAGCATTATACCGTTGCGATGCTTGGTTTTATTCCAGGTTTCATCTATTTAGATGGATTAGAAAAACCATTGCATTGTCCACGAAAGCAAAACCCACGATTAAAAACTCCCGCTGGTTCTGTTGGAATCGGTGGCGGTCAAACAGGTATTTATGCGTTAGAAAGCCCTGGCGGTTGGCAAATTATTGCACAAACACCGACACTTTTATTTAATAAAAAAATACTTCCACCTACGTCTATTCAACCTTTAGATAAAGTGAATTTTTATTCAATTAATATAGATGAGTTTCAAAAAATCGCAAATGAAATCCATTAAAATATATATCGAAAAAGCTGGTTTACAAACGACTATTCAAGACTTAGGTCGATTTGGGCTAAGGGCTTTTGGTATTCCAATAAGTGGCGCAATGGATTCTAATGCACATCAAATGGCAAATAAATTAGTTGGTAACGATATAAATGCGCCAACGCTCGAAATGACACTCAAAGGCGATAAAATCCATTTTTTGAATCACGCAAAAATAGCGATTACAGGCAGTGATATGTCTGCGAAATTGAATGATAATATTTGCCCAATCTATCAAATCATTGAAGTAGAAGCTGGTGATATTTTAAGTTTTGGATTTTCAAAAACAGGTTGCCGAACTTATCTGGCTATTCAAGGCAAGATGAAAGCTGATTTTGATTTTAATAGTTATTCTACTTATTTATACGGAAAATTCGGTGGCTACAAAGGTCGAAAAATTGCGAATGATGATATTATTACGATAGAAAACGAGATCAATGAAAGTGTGAATTTCAGTATTGATAAAAATAAAATACCTATTTATTCTAATAGTATTTCAGTCAAAGTGATTCCTGCACCAGAATTTGATTGGTTTTCAAAACAAGTGATTAGACATTTTTTTGAAACAAAATACACGGTAACAACTGATAATAATAGAATGGGAATGAAACTATCAGGATTGTCAATTCTATTGGAAAAACCTCGAAAAATGATTTCATCGCCTACAGCATTAGGTACTATTCAAGTTTTACCGAATGGGCAATTGATTATTTTGCTTCACGATGGACAGACAACAGGCGGTTATCCTCGAATTGTAAATGTGGTTTTAGAGGATATTGGAAGGTTAGCTCAATTGAAAACAGGAGATTTAGTGCAATTTAAATCTTGAAGTAGCAACAAAATACCCGTTAATACTTTCCTAAACTAAATTTTTTATTTCCAAGATCTTACAAATTTTATTAAATTTAAATCTCATTAGTGATTATTTACAAAATTTACAGTAATAATTTAAAAGGCTTCTAGTAAGCCATAAGGTAAATCTTGTTAATCTTGTAAATCCTGTCTATTACTTATGTAAATTCAGCACAACTCAATAAAACCAAAATGATAAAAAGCGTAGAACAACAGACTGAAAATAGTATTTTGGAAATGGCAATGGATTATTTAGGTGCGCCAGAATTACACCTAAGTGGCGACGATCAAGTTCGAGGACGTACTGCAAATGGTGAGTTTGAATTATTGGATAGACATATTCCAACATTGAAATCTGGTGAATACAAAATCACGGTACATCAAACCTTGACAGGAAAAGGTATCGACAACGGAAATACTTTTTCTACTTCGCAAAAAATTAAAGTTGTTGGAACGCCTTATCAATTGAAGCCTGATGCTGTGTTTAGCACATTTCCTCCAAATGCTTCAACAGGCGATTATTCTACTTATTTACCGCATATCGTGCTGAACCGAAGTACGATTCCTTGGGAAAGACCCGCTTTCAATTCAAATGAAAATACACCTTGGCTGGCTTTGGTTGTGTTAAATGAAGCGGATGTTGATATTAGACAAAACGTAAAAGCGGGTGATACAATTACTTTTGATACCAATCTTTTGTCTTTGGATAATGTTGCTGATTTGGCTCATGTGATTAAAAGACTAGATAAAACGGAGCAAGCTATAATTATTGGAAATCGTTTGCCAAAAACTAATGCTACGAATATTATTCACTTAGTTGCAATAGATAAAGACCATTTTTTGAACGGAGAAATTCCAATAGGAAAACAACTATTTACCTCTTTATATAATTGGCAAATCAATTGCGTTCAAGCAGAAACACAACCATTAAATGACTCTTTAAGTAATTTGAATGCCGATTTGCTGCAATTACCATCGAATCAGCCAGATGATAAATACACTGATTATTATGCAAAAGGCTTTGTTCCTTTACCACATTTTATGCGTCGAGGTTCGCAAACTGTCTCTTGGTACAGAAGTCCATTAGTACCCAAAACCAAGTTGAAAGGCGTGAGTTTTAGAAATGCAAATCATTCTGATGCACTCCTACGATATGATTCTAATTCCAAAATGCTTGACACAACCTATGCGGCGGGATGGGAATTAGGTCGAATGTTGACGCTAAGAGAAAAAGATATTGCGCAAGAAATTTACAGTTGGAAAAGAAAAATGGCGCAACAAAACAAGCAAGAACAAGATGAATTAGCATTTCTGCTATCTGGCGATAATGAAGCAACTATTTTGCCAGACAATATCAAAAGATGGCTAAATAATTTGCTGTTTTTAAAGCAAGTTCCATTCAATTACCTAGTTCCATATGAGCAAATGTTACCAACCGAATCGGTTCGTTTTTTTACGCTAGATATGCAATGGATTCAAAGTTTACTTGACGGCGCAATGTCTGTCGGACGTATTTTTGATAAAAAGCAAGCGGTTTCAAAAACAGTTGAAGAACGAGAATCAACTTGGTCAGGCTTACTGATTCGCTCAAACATAGTGGCAACATATCCAGATTTGCAAATTAAGGCAGGGCAATCAGAACCCGTTTATAGTCGAAAACTAGGAAGTGATATTTTATTTTGCATGTTTCAAAATCAGATCATTCAAGAAGTTGACATTACCCTGAAAAATGATGCGCTACATTTTGGTTTTCAAAAAATAGACAATCAAATCGTTAAGTTTGTTAAAAACGTAGATGGTAGCCAAATGGATGATAAGCAGGTTGAAGTGAATTTATCAAATAATAAAATAGATTGGTCAACATTGAAAACTAATTTAGAATCAGCACTAAATACAAATTTAGGCGCAGCATCTTTAGCTGTTCAATTAATGGAAACTGCTCCGACGGTTCGATTAATTAGCGTTCCTTAGTCAAGGTTGTCCTGGCGAAGTTTGCGATGATGGAGTAGATAATGAACGCTTCGGTGAATCTAGTGGAAGTGTTCAAAATGATAGACGGCATAGCCGTATAGTGAAGGACAAAAGCGACTCTCATCCTGAGCATTCGGGATTATAGATTATAATACTAGCACTTGTTTAACATCTAAAGCGATGTGGTTTTAAGCCATTGCACGCTGTGAGCAGCATTTTAATGTTTTCAAGTTAGAAACAGCCATTTTTTTTTAACTATACGTCTTGCCGTCAGCCGATTTTTGAAACTCCCGAGCATTCGGGATCAGAGAACGAATGGTTCCATAAAATTTAAGTGCAATACAAAAAAATAAGGAAGCATCAACTTGATACTTCCTCACAATCTTTTTAATCAAAACTTACCACTATTTCCACCAAATAAGCATTATTATGAATTTGCTAAAGGTGTACTTACTTATTTTCGATACAGCAACAATAATTATGCCTTAACAATAAATACTTATTATAATAACATAATGATAACATATGTTTTTTTAATAAAAATTAAATTAGAGCCTTTTTATATTTCTTTGAGTGATTTTGAAAATAAAAACACTAGTGCTGAAACAAACAATTAAGATAGTTTTATATATAGAATATATATGATTTTTGAATTGATGAATAGGTATTTACAAATAGTTATAAATTATATGCGTTTTGCATAAGGAAAGTCAGTTAGTCAACAAAAATCAGTTACATTTACAATTTAAAATGAACAAAAAAATAAGTATGCCAACAACAGAGTTAAATAATTTATTACAAAAAATAGATAAAGGAATTACGGATAATAATTTCGTAAAAATTACACTAAGCAAAAAAGACAATAAATCAAGTGATTTAAACAACATTTATATAAGATTAGTCAATATAAAAGAGGTTGAAAACCTTTCATTTCAATATCGTTACCAAACAAAAGACGAAGTAAAGAACCATTCGATCAAAGATGGTATCGAATTATTAGGTCAATTGATTGGTACTGATTTCTTGAATGCACGTTTATTTACAACGGAAGAGGATACTAGTATAGAATACAGTCGCAAACGTATTCCTCGCACTAGAACTTTTCCGCCGTCTATCAAAACATTACCTAAAAAAGAGCACAACAAACAAAAAAAGCGATGGATTGAACCTGATGCACCTTACCTATTACAATTAGGAATTTCTAATTCCAAAGGTGAAGTCATCAAAAATCGTCAAGCGAAATACAAGCAAATCAATAAATACATTGAAATTATTGATAGTTTGATTCAGCACACAGAATTACCAGAAACGGTTCAAATCGTAGATATGGGTTCTGGTAAAGGCTATTTGACTTTTGCTTTGTACGATTATTTGACGAATACATTAAAACGAAAAACGACACTAACAGGAGTTGAGTTGCGTCCAAACTTAGTAGCAGATTGCAATAAAATTGCTCAAGCTGTTGGTTTTGATGGTCTAAAATTTGAAGCAGGCGACATTCATCATTACGATAATGATAAAATAGATATGTTGATTGCTTTGCACGCTTGTGACATTGCAACAGATATTGCGATTGCCAAAGGAATTCAAGCTAACGCTAAACTGGTAATTTGTGCGCCATGTTGCCACAAGCAAATTCGTCAGCAGATGAATTGCCAAACGGAACTCAAACACGTTCTAAAGCACGGAATACTAGAAGAACGTCAAGCTGAAATGTTAACAGACGGCATTAGAGCCTTGACTTTGGAAGGTTTTGGTTATAAATCAAAGGTATTTGAATTTATTTCAAACGAACACACGGCAAAGAATTTGATGATTGTTGGAACTCAAACCAATGAGCCTGACGCATCAGCATTTGATAAAATCGCCGCTTTAAAAACACAGTTTGGTATTGATTATCATTATATTGAGAAACTTTTACCAAGGTAATGTTGGAATAATGGAATTTTGGAATGATGGAGTATTATTCCTTTTTATATGAAAGGAGTTAAGTACTTAGTACAAATTAAACATAAGAGATTTTCAAAACCTACTGTATGTACACAAGTA
>CAZMEH010000504.1:0-1503 GCA_964564885.1 uncultured Saprospiraceae bacterium
TCATTTTCAAAATGTACAGTAGTGTGATATTCTTAGTTACATCGTAAAGGTTTTGGAAATGTCAAACGTCTCATCTCGTACAAAAAAATGAAACGACTACTTATCATATCTTTATTATCCATTATCAGCACTTTCTCTTTTGCGCAAATCAAGAAAGTAATACTGAAACACACGGCTATTCAACCTCGATGGGTCTTGGAATGCGATAACGAAACAGACGAAAATTGCAAACTCACGGTTTATTATAGAAATGGAAATGTCAAAGGAAAATTAAAAGTCATTTACCATGATAAAAAAAATGCCTTTCGACCAAATGGCGATGGAATCATTTATTTTGAAGATGGCTCTGTGCTTCAAGATTACAATCATACGACTGGCGTTTTGTTGACTTACTATCCATCTGGCGAACTAAAAGCAAAGATGATAACGCCTATCACTGGCGACAAAGAGTTTAAATATACGTATTTCAAAAACGGTCAACTCTGGGAAGAAGAAGATTCAAAACGACAAGTTGGTCGCCAAAATTTGAAATTTGGGCATAGCCAGCAACGAGATTATTTTCATAATAATCGTGGCTATTCCTACAATTTTTATAAAACCTACCATGGCAACGGAAATCTTGCCTCTCATTCTTATTTGGATGCAACAGCGAAAACCACAAAGTATGTTTATCAATATTTTTATCCTGATGGTCAATTAGACACAACCGCTGTTTATGACCGACAACATGGGCGTTTTATGAAAAATGGGCGTCGTTATCACTATTATCCAAACGGTCAAGTGAAGATGGTTGACTATTTTGAAAATGATAAAATTGCTGGCGAACGACACATATGGGCACCGAATGGTCAATTGATTGAAAGAGGAAATTATCGAGGTGGTAGCCGAAGTGGAAAATATGAATCATGGTGGAAAAACGGAAATCCAAAAGAAATCAGTTATCACCAAGGTTATTATAAAAATGGGCCAATTTTTCGTTGGCATCACGATGGTCGAATGCTCGAACAAGGCACTTATTATAAAGGCAAAGCCATTGGCATGTCTACGGCTTGGGATACTTTAGGCAAAATACAAAGGCAATCTTTCGGCTCTATTGAGTCTCAATATGGTGGAAATTACTCTGGTCAATATGCTAGAGAAAATACTATTATAGTAAAAGGTAAAGGCAATACTTTACCAAATGGTTTGCGTGATGGCGTTTGGAAGTTCTATTTTCATAAAAAAGTCAAATCAACCGAAACTATGAATGGCACTGCTGCTATTGTTACTTATAAAAACGGTGTTTTGCATGGAAGAATCAAAGTTAATCATCCAAATGGAACGACTGCGGTCAAAGCAAATTACAATAATGGTTGGTTAGATGGCGATTATATTGCTTTCTGGGAAACAGGCGACGCTATCCTAAAGGGAAAATTCAAACAGCATAAAAAAGACGGACTTTGGACACGAAACCACCATCAAACCAACCAGATAAGCACCATTCAATTCTACGAAAATGATGTT
>CAZMEH010000505.1:0-3928 GCA_964564885.1 uncultured Saprospiraceae bacterium
AGCGTCATTGTATAAACACAAATTAAAGAACCCGTTTCACCTTTGTCGTGAAGCTTTAATTGAGGCATGGAAAAACCTCATAGACCTCTGTGAAAAATTGTCAAAGAAAACTATTTTAAAAATTCATTCATTGCCATAGCCACATTCGCAGGAGTAGGCGTTTTCCAAGCAGCTGACGAAATAGCATTTAAAACCTTTCCATCTTTGTCTACTTTGACTAAATAAGGAATATAGCGCACTCCGTATTTAGTCGCCAAATCTCGTGCTTTATCTACATTGACCATTATCAAATCAACGTCTTTCATCGCCTCTTGAACCAATTCATCAGGCATAGTAGCCTTGAATGAACGACAAGGACCGCACCAAGCGGCATGAAAATAAAGTACTGGTTTTTTACCTTCTGCAAGAGAAGCCGTGAGACGTTCTGTTAGTTTTGCGACACTTTTAATCTTTGTCGTATATTCTATTTTTGAGATTTTGCTTTTAGTAGCTTGCTCTTTTGTTGCAGTTGTTGTTTTTGGTGCGCATTGAATCGTAAACATTGTGATAGCTATAATAATTAATAAGGTTATTTGTTTCATCTTTTTTTTATTAAAATAGTTGAAAGTAAGGTGTTTGAATCCTGAATTATTTGCAACAAAATTAAGAGAAAAGACTACGCCATATTGTCTTTTTGCGGAACAAGGTAGTCTTTTCTTACTCCCTTATTTAGGATCTTGATTTTTTCGATCCCTTGATGCGGCAAACTTGCCAATAGCTTTTTCAGCATACAATAAAAGAATAGAGAACATCAGAATGAAAGGAATACTGCAAATACAAAAAAAGAACATAATACTATTTACTTCCTTGAAGTATCTTATCCATTTTGTTTCTACGCTAATGCCTTCAGCGGTTTGAGTAAGGTATTGTACGATTAAAAATATAACAATCAACGCAAACCAAAGCATGGCACCTTTTTTTACAAATTGTTTTGTTTTAAGTGAATTATCTGTTTTCATGAATTAATCGGATTGATACTAAAATGAGCAAATAACTTCAAGTTATTTGCTCATTTATCATAAAGTATTTGCAATAGTAAATCTAAATTCGTCAATGTTTAAAACGGAATATCATCATCATTCATTCTAGAACCTAATGTAATAATATTGCTATTTGCTTGATTGCTTTTCTCGTAATCTTCATCTACAAAACCGCTAAAACTAGAATCTTCTATGTCGGTGAATTTCGCATATTGAGCGATAAATTTCATTTTAATCGTATCTGTTGCACCATTACGGTGTTTAGCAACGATGAGTTCAGCGACATTTTTCAATGAATTACCTTCTTCATCTTCTAAAATATCGTAATACTCTGGACGATAGATAAACGAAACAATATCCGCATCTTGCTCAATTGCACCCGATTCCCGAAGGTCAGAAAGCATCGGACGTTTTGCGCCGCCACGAGTTTCCACCGCACGACTTAACTGCGAAAGTGCAATAACAGGAACACTCAATTCTTTAGCTAAACCTTTCAATGACCTTGAAATCATGGAAATCTCTTGCTCTCGATTACCTTTATTATCACCGCCACCTGTCATCAATTGCAAATAATCAATGATAATGATTTGAATATCATGTTGCATTTTCAAACGACGACACTTTGCACGCAATTCAAAAATATTAATACCTGGCGTATCATCAATGAAAATCTTCATATCACCCATCTTCTCGATGCTCGAGTGAAGTTGCTGCCATTCGTAATCTTCTAATTTACCATTTCGTAATTTAGAACCAGATATTTCCGATTCTAACGAAATTAAACGTTGCACTAATTGGATATTTGACATCTCCAATGAGAAGAACGCAACTGCTTTTCCAAACTCTAAAGCGGCGTTTCTAGCCAACGCGAGCGTAAATGAAGTTTTTCCCATTCCTGGACGGGCAGCCACAATAATCAAATCAGAAGGTTGCCAGCCCGAAGTTAAGCGGTCTAAATCAGCAAAACCAGTAGGAACACCAGTCAAACCATCTTCCTTCTCCGCCATTTCTTCGAGTTGCTTCACCGCTTTACTCAATAAAGTACTCATGCCTTCATAAGAACGACTAAGATTCTGCTCTGTAATTTTGAAAAGATTTTGTTCTGCTCGGTCGAGTAGATCAAAAACGTCTGTTGTATCTTCGTAAGAGTCTTTTATAGTTTCCGTGGAGACTCTGATTAATTCACGTTGAATATGTTTTTGCGCAATGATACGAGCGTGATATTCAATATTAGCAGCAGAAGCGACCCGATTGGTCAATTCTACAATATAATAAGGTCCGCCAATCATCTCTAATGCGCCATCTTTTTTGACTTCTTCCGTTACCGTCAATAAATCAATTGGTTGAGACTTCTCAAACAAACGAAGCATTGCTTTATAAATGGTTTGATGCGCTTCTTTATAAAAACTTTCTGCTCTAACAATGTCCATTACAACAGGTAATGCGTCTTTATCAAGCATTAACGCACCGAGTACAGCTTCTTCTAAAGGAACAGCTTGAGGTTGGATTTTACCAAAGACGTAGTTAGACAAATCATTGTTTTGTTTTGTCTTACCTCTCAGGTTTCCTAGTTTTTTTGTTTTATCGAATTTCTCTGACATAAGCTATACTAATTCAATTGACGATTTTAATCTGCCTGACGACAGACATGATTTACGATTTTAAATAATTTATAATCATAAATACTAAGTAACAGTTTTTTTTTGAGTGCCTACAAAATTAACCTTTAATCCTTCAAATTCATAACATGAACGAATAGTTTTATGATATAAAATGTGATTTGGGTGTTAATAACTGCCCATAATATGTTGAAAACTTTGGACTAAAAAAAATAGTGCTAAAATTAAAAAAATCTAGCACATATTATTATTTCTTGAATTTGAATAATATATGAAAGGAAGCTTTTGATGGATAAGCCTTTAAGTAATGGTTGGTGGAACTTTTTAAGTGAAACAAGGATTCGTAGTTTCGGCTGAATTGATTGTTGATAAGGACTATTACTGATAGGTCAACAGTAATAGTTTGCTAACAGATAATTATTATGTTAAAAACATTTGTTTCTTTAAATACGGGAAATAAGGTATTATTAATTAATTTATCATCAAATAAGTTTTATAGTTACCAGTGTTTGTATTTAATGTTTACATTAAAATGTTTTCTGTTTTTACCATAGGCTATTTTTTCAAAATGTGGATAACTTTATATTAATAGGCTTTAAAGTGTCGTATTTATGTTAGGTAAAAACAAAAAAAGGGCTTTCTCAATGAGAAGCCTCTTCAATTTTTTATAAACAAACAAATAATTTCTTTGTGTCAAACACTTATGATAAAAGTATATCTTATCTCATACCTAAAACAATTTCTTCACCGTTGTCCAACATCCATTCGTTATAAGAAGTGATGATTTTAGTAACATACTTAAATCCATAACCTTTAGTTCCAATTTTTGCACTTAATTCTGGATAATCAGCAATCATTCCTTTCAAGGTAACTTTATAGTTTGATTTTGTAACTTCTACTAATTCGTCTTTTGATTTTTCTACATAAAGAACATGTAAGAAAGGTTGTCTTACATTGTTGTTCATTTCTATAAAATGATTATACATGTTGATAGAACCTTTCAATTGACGCTCAACTAAAACATTTGTTGGACCAAAAGCGATTGGAGAACGATTTACATTTTGACGAGTGTAAGTGATGTTTTTAACTTCATACACACGAGTTTTGTTGTTCCATTTTTCAACTTGGAAACTATATTCTTGAACTTGCTTTGCTTTGTAAGTAATTTTTTTGCCGTCCTTAGAAGTGAACTTAACTTTAATTTCGTTTAAAGTTGGACTTAACATTTGAATAGTACCTTCAACTTTTTCATCATTATTTAAAACAACATAACCTTGGTAAGACTTTGCA
>CAZMEH010000506.1:0-2888 GCA_964564885.1 uncultured Saprospiraceae bacterium
GTTTGCCACCAAGTATCAACGATTGGACAATTCTTTTTACCGATTTTTTCGTTGTACCAATGCCAAGCCTCTTCATTGATTGGCTCGCCTACTGAACCCAATGTTTTTAAATTACTCAAGTCATAACCTTCAACGAACTGGTCGCCTTTTGCCATTAAAGCACGAATTGCCGTTGGCGCAGTATAGAATTGATTAACTTTTAATTTTTCACAAACTTTCCAAAAACGTCCTGCGTCTGGATAAGTTGGAACACCTTCGAACATCACAGTCGTTGCGCCAGCCGCAAGCGGCCCATAGACAATATACGAATGACCCGTTATCCAACCAATATCAGCCGTACACCAATAGACATCGCCTTTTTGATATTGAAAAACATTATTGAAAGAGAATGTAGTATAAACCATATAGCCACCGCAAGTATGAACAACGCCTTTTGGTTTGCCCGTAGAACCCGAAGTGTAAAGAATGAACAACATATCTTCCGAATCCATTTCTTCGGCTTCGCATGCTGGGCTTTGATTGTCAACCGCATCGTGCCACCAGGTGTCTAAACCATCATTCCAAGTAACGTCGCCGCCTGTGTTTTTGTGTACTAAAATCGTTTCAATACTTGGACAACCTAGTGCCATTGCATCATCTACGACTTGTTTGACAGGAATGCTTTTAGCTCCACGATTGTTATAATCTGAGCAAATTATCATTTTACAAGTAGCATCATTAACACGGTCAGCTAGTGCTTGTGCAGAAAATCCTGCAAAAACAACCGAGTGAACCGCACCGATTCGAGCGCAAGCCAAAACCGCAATCGCCAATTCTGGAACCATCGGCATATAAAAACAAATTCTATCGCCTTTTACTGCGCCTAATTCTTTTAAGGCATTTGCAGCTTTACAAACTTCTGCGTGCAATTGTTTGTAAGTGTAAATTTTGTTTGGTGCATTTGGGTCGTTCGCTTCCCAGATAATGGCAGGCTGGTCGCCACGTTCTTCCAAATGACGGTCAAGGCAGTTTTCTGTAATATTCAGTTTTCCACCTTTGAACCACTTAACGTCTGGCGTTCTAAAATCCCATTCTAAGGTTTTATCCCATTTTTTGCGCCAAGTAAATGTATCCGCTTGTTCTGCCCAAAATCCTTCTGGGTCAGCTACACTTCTTGCGTAAACTTCTTCGTATTGTTTTAATGATTTTATTTGTAAAGTCATTTTTTGTTAGTTTTTTATTTTGAAACCAGACGTTTGACATTTTCTAATTACCACAATTTAATGTTCAACCGCAGCACCAGCACCACTGGGAACACGAATATTTTCAACAATTGCTTGCACATGCGCTGGCGGAGCAGGCGTGAATTTTGAAACTGTAATAGCTACAACGAAGTTGACAACCATAGCAACTGTTCCAAAACCTTCTGGTGAAATACCAAACCACCAATCCGATTTTAAAGCAGCAACGGCTTCTTTTCCTCCATCAAATATACCAAATTTGAATTTTAACATATAAAACATCATCAAAGAAATTCCGACAATCATACCAGTGATTGCGCCTTCCTTATTCATTCTTTTATAAAAAATACCCAAAATGATAGCAGGAAAAAATGAAGCAGCCGCCAAACCGAATGCCAAGGCAACTACCGCAGCCACAAAACCAGGCGGATGAATACCAAAATAACCTGCAATTCCAACGGCTACTAAAGCCGCAAGACGAGCAGATAGTAATTCTTGTTTATCGGTCATGTTTGGCATAAACTGCTTTTTGAGCAAATCGTGAGAAACCGAAGTAGAAATCACCAATAATAAACCTGCGGCGGTTGAAAGTGCTGCTGCTAAACCACCTGCGGCAACCAAAGCAATAACCCATGCTGGCAATTTTGCAATCTCAGGATTAGCAAGAACCATTATATCACGGTCAACGTACAATTCGTTTTGATTATCTATTGTTGCATTTTCAACAATACGTTGCCCGTGTTTGCCACGTTCTTCTTTTTTGAAAACAGGTTTTCCGTCCGTTGCTTTCCCTGCTACGTATTGAATTTTACCATCATCATTTTTGTCAACCCAAGCTAGTAAGCCTGTTTTTTCCCAATTAGCAAACCAATCGGGCATATTTGAATATTCTTTTTCGCTAACCGTTTCTATCAAATTTGTTCTTGCAAAAGCAGCTATTGCGGGAGCAGTTGTATACAAAATCGCAATAAAAACCAAAGCATAACCTGCCGAAATACGTGCATCTTTCACTTTAGGAACAGTAAAGAATCGGACAATTACGTGCGGCAATCCTGCTGTCCCGACCATCAAAGCACAGGTTATTGCAAATACATCTATCATGGATTTTGAACCAGAAGTATATTCTGTAAATCCTAATTCAGCATTTAAACCGTCGAGTTTGTCTAGTAAATATGTTCCATCGGATAGTGTGCTACCAAAACCTAATTGCGGAATTGGATTGCCTGTCATTTGAATAGAAATGAAAATTGCAGGAACCATAAAAGCAAAAATCAATACGCAATATTGAGCTACTTGCGTGTAAGTAATGCCTTTCATTCCGCCGAGAACAGCATAGAAAAATACAATCGCCATTCCAATAATGACGCCTTCATTAATCTCAACTTCTAGGAATCGAGAGAAAACCAAACCAACGCCACGCATTTGACCAGCGACATATGTAAATGAAACTAAGAGTGCGCAAAACACAGCCACGCTTCTTGCTACATTAGAATAATAACGGTCTCCAATAAAATCTGGAACTGTAAATTTTCCAAACTTTCTTAAATATGGAGCTAATAATAAAGCTAGTAAAACGTAACCACCTGTCCAACCCATTAAATAAACAGAACCATCATAACCATTAAATGAAATAAGACCTGCCATTGAGATAAATGATGCTGCAGACAT
>CAZMEH010000507.1:0-3699 GCA_964564885.1 uncultured Saprospiraceae bacterium
TAGTTTTTTAAAAATGAGGTTCTTGGAAATATTTCCAAGAACCTCATTTTTAAAAAACTATAAACCGACCTCTGACAGTCCCGAGTACTCGTGTACGATCTCTCAGCGGAGCGGTCTCTCTTTTGACTTCTTTTATTAAAAGATATATCTAAGACCAACTTGTGCTTGCCATCTTGACAATAAGCTAAAGTCGTAAGCAAAAGTATCTGTTAAAGAAGCATCAAAATTATAAGTTGGAACACCAGTTGCACCATCAACACTTACGCCAATCGGCTGTGTGTTAACAGGGAATTGACGAACGCCCCAGTTAGAATTAATGAAGTTTCCAACATTTTGCATAGTGAAAGTCAACTGAACAACATTTTCGTTACTTAAGATTAAATCTTGCGCAATACGTAAATCCATCGTTGAGTACCAAGGACTAAGGATTCCGTATTTTTCAGCATATTTACCTCTAAGGCTAGAAGTATAATCATCTTGAGTTAAAAATGCTTTCATTGCTTCCCGCTGAGTAGTGATGTCTGCTGCATTAGCACCATTAAATGCCATTGCGTCAATCTCACCATCTGTAGGAATATAAATTAAGTCATTCAAACCAGAACCATCATTGTTGATGTCACCAGAATACGTGTAGCTAAAGCGTCCACCTTGAGCATATTCTAAGAATACACCAACTGTCGTTGCCATACTTGCATATTCAAAACGCTTGTATGCGCTACCAATGATTCTATGTCGATTACCATATAATGAAGGCGCAAGAACTGCTGTGTTTACATTTCCAAATGCAGGGTTACGGTCGTAAGCATCACTAGAAATTTCCGCTTCAATAGAAGAAGCATCTTTAGCATCCAAGAAATTATATGCTACACTAGCATACAAACCATTTTCCCAAGTTTTTTGTGCTTGCAACGTCATGTTGAAAGAACTACCAACATTTGTATTAGTAAATACATAAGCATTGTTTTGGAAAGAGTTTCTGTCCGCAGCAGTATAAATTGGACGATCATCAGCACCTGCTAAAACACCAGTAGGTTGATTCAATCCGTAGTTACGAACCATCATACCATTAATGTCCTTTGTATAAATAAGGTCAGCAGAAAGGATAATCCCACCTTCTAATTTTTGATCATAACCTAAGTTCGTTCTCCAAACTTGTGGATACTTGAAATCAGGAGAAGTAACATTGTAGAAGTAAAAGTTAGGGTTTGCCACTTGATTACCAATCCAAACGAAAGGTAAACGACCTGTAAATAATCCTGTTCCACCTCTCAATTGCATCGTTTGGTCACCTTTAACGTCATAGTTAAATCCAAGTCTTGGAGAAACTAAAGGCGTTTGTTGTGGAAGTACCGTATGGTCAAAGAAAGTAGAGTCACCATTTTCATCAAAATATTTGATTTCTGGGAAGTAACAACAATTTCTATCAATATTCTCTTGAATTTTCTCAGAGGTATCGAAGTATAATGGAACATCAATACGAACACCAGCAGAAACGGTTAAATTTTCACTAACCGCCCATTCATCTTGTAAATAAATAGCAAACTGACCTAAGTTAGTTTCCGCTAAAGCCCAAGTATTATTATCAGAAGTAGTTTGTGCACCTGCTGCCGCTGCATCTAATGTACCAGCACCTAAGCTGTCTAAGAAAGTAGCAACTGAAGGATAACCATTACTGAAAGTACCACCCATTCCATCATTCAAACCAGCATCGTAAGCACCTAAGTTAAACGAATTGTTAAACAAAAACACTTCTAAAGATGTACCAAATGTGATCGTGTGCGCACCTGCATAGATAGAGAATTTATCAGAAATCTGAAAAACATCTTGGTCTAATACATTGTTAATCGAAAATGGCTCATGACCAGCAACGATTGCTCTAATACCTTCCTGGTTAATATTAATAACTGGAAACGGTGTAGAAAGTGCTTCACGAGAATCACGAAATGAAGTGTAACCAGCTTGAATTTTATTTGCGTACTTGTTACCAATGATAGTATTCAATTCTGTACTAACAGAATGAATCACATTATTGATTCTATAACCAGAGTTTCTAAACTGTAAAGTAGTCAAATCTGGTCCTCTACGACCAAGTGCAGAAGGGTGAGCAGGTTTGTCTTTGAATGCATTCAAAAAGTTGTAAGCAACGGTAAGCGTATTATTGTCATTCAAATTGAAATCTAATTTGAATAAACCCTTTGAACTATTTGCGTTGTGTGTATAGCCTTCAAAAGCTCCAGTTTGATAACCAAACCTTGATTCTAAAGCACTAGAAACTAGGTTTAAACTATCCGCAGAAACACGAGCAACATTTGCACCACCAGTATTTGTACCATTATCAGCAACAACATTTGATCCTAAGTCCGCTCTTTGATCAATTTCAAAGTTGGCAAAGAAAAAGATTTTGTCTTTTACAATTGGTCCGCCAATACTAGCACCGTATTGCATTTGAGATAAATCTGGTGTTATGAATTCAGTACCAGCAACTTTGCGAGAAGTCATTTCATTATTACGGAACAGTCCAAAAGCCGTTCCTTTGAATTCGTTTGTTCCACTTTTAGTCACCGCATTAATAGACGCACCAGTAAAACCAGCTTGCGAAACATCATAAGGCGCAACAGAAACTTGAATTTGCTCAATTGCATCTAACGACACAGGAGAAGCATCTGTTTGACCACCAGGCGTTGCAGCATCTAATCCAAATGGATTGTTGAAAATAGAACCATCCAATGAAAAGTTATTGTATTGGTCATTTCTACCCGCAAACGAATTACCGTCAGCAGCAGGATTCAAACGATAATAATCCGACGTATTACGTGTAATCGTTGGTAGATTTTGAATTTGCTTAGAATTGATAGTTGTCGCAGCACCTGTACGGTCACTGTTCAATACATCAGATTGTTGTGCAATAATTTCTAATCCATCAATATTAATAGCCGATTCGTTCAAGTTGAAATTCTGTGTGTATTTGTCACCCAATTTGAGTGAAATACCTTGAATTTCAGTTGATTGATAACCTACGAAAGAAGCTTTAACCGTGTAAGGACCTCCAACACGTAAGTTTGGTAATGTATAACGACCGTCAACTCTTGTCGTTGTTCCGTACTCTTTTCCAGTCGGAACGTGTACCGCAATTACAGTTGCACCCGGTAATACATCAGAACCAGAAACTACAGTACCACTTATGGTTGACGTAGTGACTTGCGCAAATGCTGCAAATGGACTGACTAGCATCATTACAAATAATAGTGGTAAAAATAAATATCTCATATTGAATATTGAATTAATGAACATAAATAGATATCACTCGAAAAGGATTCCACATTGAAATAATTTTAGAGTATTGAATAGACGGTGCAAAGTTAAATTAAACTAACTTAATTTTAATGTTAATTTTTTGACATAGCGGAAAGATTATGGAGAGGAGGCTATAAATAAAAGCGTATAAATACTATTATCACTGCTCTTTTTCAAAGATTAAACAAAATACTATTATTACAGCTAAAAATGATCTATATCACTGATTTTTGTTAGTTCTTTATCAATTAAAAGGCTATTCTTAAACAAGTTCTCATACTACTGTACATTTTAGAAGTCAGCGGTCAGAACGCTTCGCTGTCAGATCGCCTACGGCTGTCAGAAACAAACAAATAATATAATTTATATGTAGTTTTTATTTGTTGATTTTCAAAATGTACAGTA
>CAZMEH010000508.1:0-2199 GCA_964564885.1 uncultured Saprospiraceae bacterium
AGCAAGCAGATAGGTTCTTTACGTGGTCAAATGCGAAAATTGCGCAATGCAATTGAAGAGAATAATAAGAATATTAGTACGAATATGCGTCAAGCGCAAAAAGCGAAACAACAAAAGCAAGAGTCTCAAATGATTTTGAAAGCTAGAAAAGCTAGCCGTTTGAGGGAATCTAATGGAAAGTTGGAAGCACTTTATTCAAAAATGGAAATCTTGTACAAGGTCTTGCGCAAAATGCATCAGAGTTCTGAGATTGTCTATGAAGACACGAAAGACCAAGTTAAATTAAAGGAACAGGAACGTAAAGCCATTCGTGCGTCGCATTCTGCTATGAAGTCTGCAATGAACATCATCAATGGTAATAGCGATAGAAGGAATATGTTTGACATGGCGATGGAGTCTTTAGCGGATGATGTGGCTAATAAAGTGGGCGAGATGGAACGCTTCATGGATGTGTCTACTAGCTTTATGGATTCGATTGATTTGCAAAATGGTGTTTTTGAAGAGCAAGGCTTGAACATGTTGAAAGACTGGGAAGAAAGATCTGTTAAAATATTGCTAGGAGACGAAAAAGCAAAAATGATTGAAAGTGGTCAAAATGAATTAGACATCAATCAAGAATTGCCGAAAAGAAATAAAGTTCCTAGAAGTAATGAAGTGGAAAACAATAATTATACGAATCTGTTTGATTAAAAAATAGAAGTCAGAAGCGAGACCGCTTCGCTGCGAGATCGCCTACGGCTGTTAGAAATAAGTTACACTTTACACAAAAAGGACACATAGCCAATTGCAATGTGTCCTTTTACATTCCTAATTCTATATTAATTTAATTCCTACTCGTTACGACTTGCAGTCTAATGTCGTCAACTTAGCGTTAATTCGTTGTTAAAATGTCATACTTTAGATCGGAGGAGTTTCAAAAATGCTTCTTATCTTTGAGTTAAAATCCTTTTTAAGTACAAAATACTCATTTGGTGACTTAAAGTCATCAAGTGAGTAATGCTTGCACAGCCTGCCCCGAAACCTCGGTGGCTAAGTTGACGATATTAGACTTGCAGCCATAAACGAACATCAGTTGCGGCTTGTAATTGCTTACATTCGTTGTGTCAGTTTCAATGAGGAAAAGTTGATTTGATTTGAGCGAGGCTCTCCAATTCGATTTTTCTACATTTAGGCGCTGTTGGATTTTCATTAGAATGTTGAGACTAACAATTTAGCGCACAAAACAAAAATCCTATTATTATTCGATTTTTTTACCAATAAATTTTTTCTTCTTACGCTGATTGTCTTCTGTAACGTCATAATAAATAATCAGCGTTTTTCTATCTTCCAATAATTCACCATAACCTGTTGGGTGACCACATTGATGAAAAGATATATCATCACTAAGAATTCTCAATGCAGAAAAACCAGGTGCTGTTCCCATTTGTTCTTCATTTGGTTGAAGCGAACAACCATTAGGGAAGTTTTTCAATTTATAGAATGGTTCAGGTCTGTGTTCTATTCGATAAATCTGATTGGGATTATCTTCATCATAACCTTCAAACACACCTGTAATTGTTACAAGGCTATCTGGTATAGAGCCTAATACAGTTAAGAGCTTCACTAAGGTATCAACTCTATCATCATCAGAAAAACAAAGACTAGGTTCTTTACGTACAATAAGCTGTATTTCTACCTTTCCTTGAAAATCACTAAAATCTAATTGAAATGATTTTTCTCTAAAGATGGTTGGATCTGTACCAATTTTCCATTCATAAGTTGAGCTGTAATGAAACTGTTGAGCTTCGAATATTACAAAACCTCCATATATTGTATCAGTTTCACGCATCATAGAATCTTCCCAATTACAATGAATACATTCATATAATTTAAAATTAGCACTTGTTCTAAAATTGTTTAAAGCTACATTATTGGTTACAGTACATGGATCGTAATTTTCGCAGAATGGATTAGTTGTATCATTACAATCTTCATCACATGACGAAAATGGAATAATCAAAACTAATGTTAAAAGATAAAGTAATGTTAATTTGCAGCTATTCATTTTCATCTATTTTTTGGATGAATTTTTCAATAATGTAATATCCATTTGAGCTAAATCAATACCATTTTTGTTGATAAATGGTTTAATTTCAATTGACTAAACTTGCAAGAGGAGATTAAAATTAACGATATGAAATCCTAAATAGAGGAATAAAT
>CAZMEH010000509.1:0-4372 GCA_964564885.1 uncultured Saprospiraceae bacterium
TATCAAATAGATGTTTTATCATTATTAACAATCAAGTTCTATATAATATCTAATAATTTTTTTAATTTTAATGCAGTCAAGTCAAGCTAGATAACAATTTACGATATTGAACTTATAAATAGATTTTTTCAAGTTTAATTAGTTACAGGGCGTAGTAATTAAACAATAGAACATCAAATAGATGTTTTATCATTATTAACAATCAAGTTCCATATAATATCTAACGGCTTTTTTCAATTCGTATTCAATATTTTTTATAGATTTAGACTAAATGCCAATTCTACTATCTTATAATAGAAAAAGCAAATGACAATTTTGCCAAAAAAGTTTGGTATACTGGTATCAGTTGAGTTTTTAGTAATTAATATACTAGTAAAAAAGTCAAGGATAAATCACATTTTAATAGAATTCATAGAATCAGGTTTGCATCAGATATCCTAAAATATCTAGTTCAAATGATTTAGTTAATCAAAAAGTTAGCGTATGAAATAATTCTTGTGTTAGCCCATAAAAAGAGATTCAGATATTTCTTTTTAAATCTTAGACTATGTTACGCAATATTCGTTATAATTATGGAATGAGCAATTCTTCCAATTTTTATTAGTTATTTCATTTTTGAGTGTTTAGGTTTTAGAACATTTTTGTTATAAAATTTTATCTTATCTTATCAAGTTTAATTTATTACATTTCTTATTTAAACTTGATATTCCTTACTTAGAGATGTTCGCAAGTAATATAGTTTAACGATAAAATACTTAAGTAGAATGAGTGTATGATTAAGTTCATACACTCATTTTGCGTTTTAATAAGAATGAAACTGGTTGTTAGTTCGTCTTACGGCTAACAATCAGTTGTTAAATTTCTTAGCCATGTTATTTTAAGGTCGCTTGACTCTTTTCTTTCCAAAACATCAAACTTAATGTTTAAACTAACGTACAAATTTATCTAAGGAATCATTTTCTTTATTTAAGTATTTGATTTCTGTAAGGGTTTTTTTAACTCATAAAATAAGTGCTTATGAAAGCATTATCAATAAACAAATCGGTTAGTTTACTATTATTTGGTGGTTTCGTTTTAACACTCCTTTTAGTAGAACTATATGTTGTACAGTCGCCTATCTTCACAGAAGAAGCCAATCATTTATCACTCGCTATCACGTTAGACGTAGTGATTGGAATTCCAATTTTGTTTTATTTTTTTGTTATTCGTAAATTTCAACTGAAATTAGCAAGCATCCTTTTGGTTTATTTAGCTGCGGTTGGTGTTGCAGGATGGATTTTACCAAACGAGCACGAAGGTTATTTAGCATGGTTTGAGTTTAGTTTAATCTTTTCTGAGGCTATTTTGATTGGCTTCCTAGGTTTCAATATTCGTAAAATCATCAAACAATATCGCATAGAAAGCAAATTACGGAACGATTTTATTCTTAATCTAGAAGCAAGTTTAAAGGAAGTATTAGGAAAAGCTACCGGAGCTATGGTCGGAGAAATCGCTATGTTGCGATATGCTTTCTTCTTTTGGAAAATAAAATCAGAACATCTTCCAACACAATATCCATTTACGGTGCACAAAAAGCCTGGTGTAGCTGCCATGATAGGCGCATTGATGATGGCAATAGCCGCAGAAGCGGCAGGCGTACATTTATTATTAGCAAGTTGGAATTATACCGTTGCGATTATTTTATTGGTATTGAGTATTTATTCGTTTATTTTCTTGATTGGCTATTTAGTTGCGATTTATAAGCGACCGACTATTATTGAAAATAATCAACTGACATTGCGAATAGGTTTCGTCTGGTATGCCGTTGTTGATTTTGATAATATTGAAAAGGTAGAAATCATTAAGCGGATTGATGAAGCGGATAAAAGTATTTTAAATATTGCAAGTGCAACGCTTACTTCACCAAATATCTTGATTACTTTGAAAGAACCAATTACGTTAACCTGGCTTTATGGTATGAAAAAGAACTCGGCTAAATTAGCCATTTTCATGGATGAGCGTGATAAATTTGTAAAGGAATTGACAATTGACAATGGATAATTGTCAACGAAAAGGTTTAGGTATCGGACACCTGTGAGGTATCCGATACCTATTTTGTAATTATACCTAAATTATTTCAGCAAATTCTTAGAAGCTACATTTTTACTAAAATTCGTTCCGTTAAATTCTGTTGTGATGCGCAATTTAAAACGCTCTTGCTCTGGTAGTTTTGTAAAATCCTGACACTTTGTAGAACAATTCAGTTCATATTTAGTCGCACATTCTTCACATTGTATAAATAACAAATGACAAGCATCGTTTGCACAATTGATATGCTTATCGCAAGGTTTTCCGCATTGATGACATTCGCTGATAATATCTTCTGTGATGCGTTCGCCCAATCGCTCATCAAAGACGAAATTTTTACCAACAAACTTATTTTCTAAGCCTTTTGCTTCCACATCATGCGCATATTTGATGATTCCACCTTCTAGTTGAAAAACCTTTTCAAAACCTTTAGACTTATAATAAGCACTCGCTTTTTCGCACCGAATACCGCCTGTACAATACAAAAGCAGGTTTTTATCTTTTTTACCTTCTAGCATTTCTTCCACCAATGGCAATTCATCTCGAAATGTTTCGACTTCTGGTGTAATCGCATTTTTGAAATACCCAACTTCACTTTCATAATGGTTACGCATATCAACGATAACCGTCTCAGGATTGTCCGCTAGTTCATTGAATTTTTCCGCATTGACATGAACGCCAATTGCCGTTACATCAAAACTATCATCATCCAAACCATCGGCAACAATCTTTGGTCGAACCTTTATGATGAGTTTGAAAAATGACTTGCCATCATCGTCAACCGCAATATTCAGGCGAACTCCGTTTAGAAAAGGAATACTATAAAGGTGATTTTTTAAATCTTCAAATCGGCTATTCGGTGCAGAAATTTGCGCATTAATGCCTTCTTGAGCCACATAAATGCGACCATAAACACCTATTTCACTCAAATCTTTATAGAGTTTATCCCGAAATGCTTTCGGGTCTTCAAGATGAGTATATTGATAAAACGAAACCGTTGTTCGTTCTTCTTGGCTGTTTTGCAAATTCTCTCGCAAAACTCGTTTGTCTACTTTATTATGCAATTGCATCTTACAAATATTTTGAGACCGCTTTGCTCCCGATAGCTATCGGGAGAAGTCAGACCGTGCGTTTCGTCTGCCTGTCTGTCGACAGGCTTATTGCGAGAACACTTACGGCTGTCAGATTCTAATGTTTCTTGTAAAAGTTTACATTATTAATCTATTCATAACATCCATTAACGGCTAAATCTTAGTTGAATACCTATTTATTCTTAGCTAGAATAAATACCAATAATTACTAAGAAACTTAGTAATACGTAAAAATAAAAAAAATACCTTAGCCAAAGGCGATCTCACAGTAAGCGGTCGTCTAATCTACTAAAGGAAATTGTTTTTTTAACGCTTTCGATGTTTTGACAGTCGATTTTGGCGTAAACTGATGATTGTCAAAAATATAGGTTCTAATAGAATCTGTCTCAGTTTCCGTTTCATTTACAACATCAATTGACCAATTACTATTCCGCATAAACACTTGATAAGTATTATTATTTGGAACAATCCAACTCGCCATTTGATTAATAAAACCTTCTGCTCCAAAGAAACTAGCAACTTTTGTTGCGCTTGTAAAGGCTTGCTTATCAGCGTTATAGTTCAATAAAAACAATTGCTGCATATGGTCAGCTTCGCTCATTCTGGTACGAATTAAAAAAGCATCAATTTGTTTGATATAAGCAATAGCAAAATATTCTTCATCAAAATTAGCCTTAAAAATAGTCGAATCTACGTATTGTTTTAATATTTTTTGTACGATTAACTGACCTTTAAAATCTTCATCACCTGTTGCCCATCTATAATGATGAATGTGAAAAGTATCAGCTGTTAAGGTAACACGTTGAAAATATTCTTTGAAATCCTCCATGTTAACAGCAACCTCCTCTTTTGATGTTTCGTCTGATTGAGTTCGAGTACCTTGCTTTTGCTGAGGTTGGCAACTGACTAAAATTGCAATGCTTAAAAGTATTCCAATGAATTTCATATGATTGATTTTGACAAAGAAGGACTACTTCTTCAAGCTTAAAGTGACTGATAATTTTAAATACTGAAATACAAGGATTTAAGAAAATTAAATCTATCAGCTAATTCTAAGGAATGAGAAACAAATAAACGCTACATTCTAACTTATGTTTATGGTTGCTAACTTTGTTGAAAAGCCTCATCTTAGCTAATGCTACGCCTACGTTTTTCGCCTTGTTGGTAACCCAAAATCCTGCGTTATAATTGTAGCATTTATTTATTTCTCATTC
>CAZMEH010000510.1:0-2164 GCA_964564885.1 uncultured Saprospiraceae bacterium
GGCTCTTTGAAAAATACCGTGGAAGTTTCAGAAATCGGCAGACGGCGAACGGTTGACGGCAGACGGCAAGGCGTTTTTTTCTACGAAAAATATTTTATCACGGGATTTTTCAAAGAACCTTAACTTATTTACGATATGAGAAAATTAATTATTACAATTAGTTTCATTTACTTGAGTCTAATGGCGTTTAGTCAAGTGACTTCAAGCACAACAAAAGTAAAAGCATCTCACCATACTTATTACTCTGACATTATTATAGATGCTAATCCAGCGCAAGTATGGTCGGTTTTAACAGATTTTGATTCTTATTCTGATTGGTCTTATTGGTTTAAGGACTTAGCAGGAGATTTTAAGAATCAAGGAGAATGCATCGTTTATTTGGAAATAAACCCAGCTAAAAGTGATAAGCAAATAACCGTTAATCATAAGGTTACGGTTAAAGAAAATGAGTTTTTCAGTTGGAGTGATAAGTTCGCTTTGGGAATGAAAGATCATCACATATTCCGAGTAGAAGCTACTTTAGATGGTAAAACTAAATTCATTCACACCGACGAATCAAAAGGAGGTTTGACTTGGCTGTTGGGTAATACAGTCGATAAATTTCGTGAAAATAATTATCCAAAATACAATCAGGCACTGAAAGTAGAAGTAGAAAAAAGATTGGCTAAAAACCAGTTAAAGGAAAAGGAAATTGCTAATTCGCAAACACAAAAACCAGTAATTATTATTGGCGGAGGAGTTGCTGGGCTTTCGGCAGCCAAACGTCTTAAAGAGCGTAATATTCCCTTTATCATACTAGAAGGAAGCGACCATTTGGGCGGACGTGCCTTGACATTAGATATTGCTGGAAATGATTCCTCATGGATAGAAATGGGTGCAGGTTGGATTGATGACCATGAGACGAACAGCGTTTATCATATGTTGAATGAAGTAAATACCGAAGTTGTTCCAACTCGTATGCGCATAAGAATGTATGACCAGAAAACGAATCAATGGAAAGGTAGTTTAGGAACTATTAACACGCTGTTGAAATATAGAAAAAGGAATAAAAAATTATTAGAAATTTCTGATGAGTTCGCTAATCTAAAAGAAAAAATAGATGCTATTCTTCCAGAAAACCCATCAAGGGAAGAATTATTCCTACTTCAATCTAATCAAGAAATGCTCAACGGTGGTACTTTAGAAGAAATGCACCAAAACGTATTCAGCCCAGATTATTGGGCATACTTGAACTACAAAGAGATAAGTGGCGTCATGATTACTGGCGGATACCGAAAATTTATAGCGCTATTGAGAAGTGAATTATCCGACAATGAAGTTAAATTGAATCATTGGGTTAAAAGTGTAACGGTTTTACAAGATTCATCCGTCCTTGTGAAAACTTCAGATGGCAGTATTTTTGAAGGAAGTCAAGTTATCGTGACCGTACCTTTAGGTGTTTTAAAAGCAGGAACTATAAAATTTGAACCTGAATTTTCCAAAAGAAAACAAGGTGCTATTGAACGTGTTGGTTTCGGTGATGTTGAAAAGGTAGCTTTAACATTTCAAAATGCTTTTTGGCGAAAAAATCCAAACAAAGCGGATCTGCTATTTTCTATTCCCGACCCAATTGAATCTTATGGTTTTATCGACGTTACAGAAACTTCTGGTGCCGGGCCTGGTGCGCCGACTACACCTAGTCTTGCTTGTGTTTTTGGAGCAAAAAAGGCAAAATGGGCTGCTGAAAATCCTGAAGATGCCGTAATATTAATTCTTTCAGACCTTAAAAATATGTTTCCTGAAACCTATGAAGAGCCAACCGCTACGGCGGTATCTAACTGGACGACAAGCCCATTTTCTAAAGGTTGTTATGCCTTTGCTAGTGTCGATACCAAGTTAGGCGATTTTAGAATACTAGCAGAGCCAACACATAACGGAAAGGTGCTGTTTGCTGGTGATGCTTATGCGGTAGATACTTATATGGGTTCTGTTGAAGGTGCTCTTATATCTGGAAAAAGAGCGGCAAATTTGATTATTGACCAAAGAAAATAATCCTATATCGAAATGATAAAGTATGGGTTTGGAAAAGGTTTTTTTTTGTGAAAAGTCTAATAATAATAGCGACATTTGAGCTATTGTTATTAGGCTTTTTTCTTTCAAAGACTTATTCAGTTATTTTATAAAA
>CAZMEH010000511.1:0-5949 GCA_964564885.1 uncultured Saprospiraceae bacterium
TGGAAGTTTAGTAGACGTGGTTTTAAAGGAAATAAAGCTATTTTCTATTTCCTGATTTTTTTAATTAATATTTGTGTGTATACCGCAGGTTTTGGAAACGTCAAACGTCTGGTTAGAAGAGAACAATCATAGTAATTCCAAACATTGAAATAAATGATACCATTGAAGAAACACGTTTTAATTGCCTTAATTTTAATAAATAGCTGTATTTCTGGCTTATACGCACAAGGTGATAGTACTATTTTTTCTTATAATGATTATTTGGTTAATATCTTAAAATATCATCCGATTGCAAAGCAAGCTAATTTGAAGTTAGACTTTGCAGCAGCTGAATCGTTGTCAGCAAAAGGAGCGTTTGACCCGACGATAGCTTCTAGTTGGAAACAAAAAAACTTTGATGATAAGCTCTATTATAGAACATTTCAAAATAAACTTAGAGTACCAACGCCAATCGGAATTGATGTAGTCGGCGGCTATGACAATACATCTGGCGAGTTCATTAATCCAGAAAACAAAACCGATGAATTTGGTCTTTGGCATCTTGGAATTGAAGCGAATCTATTACAAGGTTTGCTGATTGACGAACGAAGAACCGCAATACAGCAAGCTAGAATTTATCAAGATATTGCCGCAAATCAAAGACAAATCATGATCAATGATTTGCTTTATAATGCTTCTGTTGCTTATTTGGATTGGCAGCAATACGTCGCTCTCGAACAGGTTATTCAAGAAAGTATTACTTTGGCAAATACTTATCTTGCAAATACTATCACCTCGTTTGTTAATGGTGAAAAGACAGCTATTGACACATTGGAGGCATTTATTATATTGCAAGATAGAAACGTTTTAATTGAAATCAATAGAGCTGCTATCATTAAATCTAAACAAAAAGTCAGTAATTACTTATGGTTCAATGACGTTCCTTTGGCACTAACGCCTGTCACGATACCAGAAAATTATCAAACGGCTTTGTTTGAAATCAGAGATGTAAGCAATATTCAAAGGCAAGTTCAAAACAATCCCATTATCCAAGAAAAACGCTTCAAGCGAGATTACTATGAAGTGGAACAACGTTGGAAAAGAGAGAAGTTGAAACCAAAGCTAAAAGCTAAATTTAATCCACTTTTGGCTACTTCTAGTAATAGTATTGCGCCAAGTTTCTCGACTTCGGATTATACGTTTGGTATAGATTTCAGCATGCCAATTCCGATGAGAAGCGAGCGAGCTGCAATTCAGCAAGGCGAAATCAAAATCCAAGAAGTTATACTTGATATTGAATATAAAGAGAATGAATTACAGAATAAAATATTTGCCAATTTAGAAAGGCAAAGTACGATTGATAATCAGATTGCTTTGCAAACTCAAGGCGTTGTCGGCTACGAAAAACTATTAAATGCGGAAAATACGAAGTTTCTCTATGGTGAAAGTTCTGTTTTCTTACTCAATAAGCGACAAGAAAAATTCATTGACGGACGACTGAAATTAGTGAAATTAAAAGTTGGATTGCAAGTAGAAAAGTTGAATTATTTGTATTATACCAATACTTTAGTACCAGAAAATAACTAAATTCATTTTAGATTTACGATTTTAGGCGCACACATTGTTCCAGTCGTAAATCTAAAATCGTAAATCTAAAATTGAAAAAGTGTCAAAAAAAATCAGCATTCTAGGAACAGGTTGGCTAGGCTTACCATTAGGGAATTTCTTATTGACCAAAGGTTACAAAGTCAAAGGTTCTACCACTTCTGAACATAAAATTCAACAGTTTTTAAGTTTAGGGATTCAACCTTATTTGATTGATATTTCTGATAAAGCAATTGGAGAACAAAGTGAAGATTTTTTTGATGCAGATATTTTAATTATCACTATCCCGCCAAAAAGAGATATTGATAAGTACACGATGCAAATGGAATCAATCGCTAAAGCCATTGAAAGTAATCCAATTCAACATATTATTTATACAAGTTCAACAGGTGTTTACGGTGCTTCGGTTGGATTGACGAGCGAAACAACGCCTTTAAATCCAATTAGAGATTCATCTAAAGCAGTTATCAGAGCGGAGAAAATTTTATCTGATTTAAATAAAAACCTAACTATAGTTAGATTAGCTGGCTTAGTTGGAGGAGATCGCAATCCTGCACGCTTTCTTGCAGGCAGGCAAAATATCCCAAATGGCAATGCGCCAGTCAATTTAGTTCATCAAGAAGATTGTGTTCAAGTGATTACTAAAATAATAGAAAAGGATATTTGGAATGAGATTTTTAACGTTTGCTCAGATACGCATCCGTCGAGAAATGTATTTTATCCAACACAAGCGGAAAAACAAGGATTAGCAGAACCTGTTTTTTCAGTAGATAATACGCTGTCTTCTGAATATAAAATTGTGGATAATCAAAAAGTAAAACGTATGCTTGATTATAAATTTACTTATTCAGATTTGTTGACGCTTTAATATAAGAAGAGAGAAGAGAGACCGCCTCTGGCTGAGAGAGGAGAGACCACTTTTCTGAGTGAAAGAAAAGAGATTAGATACTTTAGTACCTCTCTTCTCTCTTCTCTCAGTCACGAGTATTCGTGACGTTCTCGCTTCTCTCCTCTCTCCTCTTATATTAAAGACCAATAAATTCCCGAGGATTAACGGCTTTCCCATCGTACCACAGTTCAAAGTGCAAATGTGGTCCATTCGTCAATTCACCCGTATTTCCAAGAATTGCAACCGCTTCGCCTGCACTTACTTTTTGTCCTGCTTTTTTCAGCAATTTTGAATTATGCTTATAAAAAGAAACTAAATTATTACTATGTTGAATAGCAATAACAAAACCCGTTTCAAACGTATAGTCTGCCATCATTACAATACCATCAAGCACAGATGAAATCGGCGTTCCTTTTGCGCCGAGCAAGTCAATTCCAAAATGATCTTTATCTGGATCAAACTCATCCCTGACGACAGCACCTTTGATTGGAGAAGCAAAATATAGCTCATCCAACGTATTTTCATTGTATGAAAGTACCGCAGCATTTCCTTTATTGAGTTGCTGCATATTTGCTCGTTCTGTTTCCGCACGAATAGCCAATTCTTCTTTGGTTGGCTCTAAGTCAGCATCACTATAACTATAGTCGCCTTCTGTATCTGGCGGTGGTTGAAGAACCGTGTCTACCTCACCTGTCAATACGATTTGAATGGCTCTGATGTATTTATCTCTTGCATTTACCTCTGTTTCAATTTCATTAACTTGACGTTCTAGTTGTTGTGCTTTACTTTTCAGATTCACATCGCCATAGCCAGGAACGTATTCCTTTAATGGTGTAAATGCGATAATCAATGTCACCAAGATAATCATCAATACAAAAATCGAACTTCCTAAAATATAAACATTCAACCTAGTCAAACGATATGAGCCTACTTCTTCAAAAGTATCATCATTCATTATGACAAGGCGATAAGTATTTTTTAGACCTACTAGCCAACTGCTAAACCAATCCTTAAATTTATCCATAAGGTATTTTTGAAATTGAAATACTTAAAACATGTAAGAAACAACTTATAACTGTTTTTTTACACCTTCCTTGAAACGTTAAGTCGATTAAAAGTAATATTTAATCGTTCTAAGGTTTCAACACTCCAATAATATTTCTTTTTTCTTTCAGTTTACAAAAAATCAAATATTTTTGTAAAGTTATGAGTTATTCTTGTGTCTTCAAACGTTATTCATAACAGAAGTTACTTTCTATATTAGAACAAATATAATCTAAGTTGCTTTATAATTAGGGATTAGAAATTAAGAATTAGGAATATGAGTGTTTATTTTATAGACATTTCTACATTTAAATTAAGAATTACTGATTTTTGAACTAATTTGTAATCATAATGAAGTTGCTTTATAATTAGGAATTAGCACTTAAGAATTAGGAATGTGAGTGTTTATTTTATCGACATTTCTACATTTAAATTAAGAATTGCTGATTTTTGAACTAATTTGCAAGCATAATCCTAATTTCGTAAATCAATTCATGAATATTCAATTAATGAAAAATAATATTTTGAAATCGTTACCAAGTATTTTCAGTTTAATTGTTTGTAGCCTTTTGTTCAATTTTGACGGAATTGCACAAGAAAGGAAGACAAACCCAAACTCTCCTATTTACAAAGCGTATCATCACGTTACTGCAAAATACAATGGCTATTTCAATGCAAAATTGAAATTAGA
The DNA here is from genome assembly GCA_964564885.1 of uncultured Saprospiraceae bacterium. Classification (GTDB taxonomy): domain Bacteria; phylum Bacteroidota; class Bacteroidia; order Chitinophagales; family Saprospiraceae; genus CAKZLL01. Next base: position 4,209 of record CAZMEH010000511.1, read on the forward strand.
CGAAGCAGTTGTGTCGCTTGAAAAAAGCTATACCGATAACTATAATCAGCTATTGGCGATGTATAAATTCTCGGCAGTCCCTGAAGTTAAAACTTCTGCTGCTCAAATTGATGAAGCTATTATGAAAGCAGCTGTTGATGTGAAACTACATCCTAATAGTGTTTTCGTTGATGATTGCTATTTACTAATTGGTCAATCTCAATACATCAAGCGAGATTTTGAAGGTGCAGAACAAACCTTCGGTTGGATGGTTACGGAGTTTGATCCAAAGAATCCAAAGAAAACAGATTTAAAAAAGCTTACTCCTAAAGCTCGTGCAAAACTCAAGTCCAAAGCGAAAAAAACTAAAGCGAAAGTAAAAGCAGAAGCTAAGGATGAGCGGGACGAAAGACGTGTGTATTCAAAAGAAATGCGTGCAAAAGTCCGTGCAGATAAAAAAGCAGGTCGAGATATTGTTACATTAGAAGAACTAATGGAAGAATATGATGAAAATAAAATTGCGGAGAAAGCAGCCGCTAATGATAAGAAAAAACAAAAGTATATTATAAAGCATCGCCCTGTTCGTCAAGATGCTATGCTTTGGCTAGCTAGAACTCAAATTGAACGAGAAAAATTTGATGAAGCGCAAGTTTGGTTAAAGCGATTGGAAAAGAATCCAAAACTAATGAAACAGATAAAAGGTGATTTAGCAGCTATTAATGCTTATTACTTTTTAAAGAAAAAAAACTACGAAGCAGCTATTGAGCCGTTGAATAATGCCATCAAATTGGCTAAAAAACGTAGCCAAAAAGTTCGCTACGCTTATATTCTTGCACAAATTTATCAATTTGCAAACCGTGAGCAAGACGCTTTTGCTGCCTATCAACGGGTTATTAAACTACGTCCAAGTTATGAAATGGAATTTAGCGCAAGGCTAAATATGATTAAAAATACGTTTGACGACGGAACCGCTTTGGCTGATGCAGAAACAAAATTAAAGAAGCTACTGAAAGATGAGAAAAATGAAGAATATCAGGATCAAATCTATTTTACACTAGCGGATATTGCGTTCAAAGGCAAACAAGATAATAAGGCAATTACTTATTTAAAACAGTCTGTCTATTTTAATTTTGGAAATAAATCTCAGAAAAGTGAATCATATTTAAAGTTGGCGGACACTTATTACAATAAAGCAGGTTATGTCAATGCTAAATACTATTACGATAGTACAATGACTGTTCTTTCCAAAACAGACGAGCGATTTGATGAAGTGAAATTACGTAGCAATTCATTAACCGATATTGCAGTGAACATTCAAATTATCGAAAAACTGGATAGTTTTCTACGCATCAAATTTTTGATTGATGGAGATAAACAAACTGAATATATCCTTATTGCGCAGCGTATAAAAGAACAACAGGCTAAAGACGCTGCGGCTAATAAATCAAAAGAAAAAGGACCAAAAAGACCAACTGCAAGACGAACTGCTGATCTATCAAGGCTTGGAGAAAGTGCTAATAAAAATAATGTTCGTACATTTTGGGCATATGATGTAAGTAGTGTGCAAAAAGGGAAAAAGGAATTTCAAAAAATTTGGGGCGGTCGTAAGTTAACAGATAATTGGCGTCGTGCTAGTCGCAGCAATGCAGATGATGAAATTGACTTTGCGAATGAAGCAAATGAAGAAGTGCTAGACATGACAAAGAGTGAGGCCTTAGCTTTATTCAAAAAAATGGGTGTTCCTCAGGATGAGAAGAAAAAA
>CAZMEH010000512.1:0-5632 GCA_964564885.1 uncultured Saprospiraceae bacterium
GAGCTTTTAAACACTTTTTATTAAAAGCGCAGCAGAAAAAAATTCGTAATTCGTAATTCTTAATTCGTAATTCGTAATTCATTCAACCTATCTGGGTAATCTGTGATTAAGCCATCTACGCCCATTTCTATAAAACGCTTCATCTCTTCCGGCTCGTTCACTGTCCATGGAATGACTTTTATATTATTCAAATGCGCATAATCAATCATTTCTTCCGTAACATATTTATAATAGCAGCTATAAATATTCGGTTTGAAAGAAAGCGTTTTTAGGCTTTTTTGAATATTATCATTTCCGTCATCTTCGTGATAAATCAATAATGCAGTCGAAATGGTGCTATCCATTTGATGTAATATTTCTAATGTTCTAGTATCAAAAGATTGAATAGTTGTAAATTCTTCAATGCCTAAACGATGAATTTCGTTGTATAGTTTTTCAACAAACTCTTTCGGCTCAGGATGAAAAATATTGTCACCATCTGGCGTCGTTTTCGTTTCAATATTGAAATAGACAGGTAGCAAATCATTATTTAACAAATATCTGGTTGTAGCCTCTACCACCATTTGAAGCGTTGGTTTTGCTGCGTTTTGCTTTGCTTGTTCTGAAAAATTTGGATTACCTAATGAACCGACATCGTATTTTGCAATCTCATCATAGTTCATTTGATACAAATTAAATGACTGTTCATTTTCCTCTTTTATTCCTGCTCCATTCGGTTGCAAAGCGATAGAATGATTGAACCATGGCTCATGAGAAACGACAAATTCACCATCTTTTGAAATCACTACATCGAGTTCTAAAGTGGTCATTCCATATTCCAATGCTTTCAAAAAAGCAGGAATTGTATTTTCTGGTGCTAAACCTCTTGCGCCTCGATGACCTTGTGCATCAAAAGAATCATTAATACTCATCTGAGATTTATTATTTTGTATTTCTGTTGTACTTTTGTTCTCGTTCTCGTTTTGGCAACTTACCAAAAATAATATTGAGGCAAAAAGTATTGTAGTTGTATATTTCATAAAAGCGTTTAATTTAAGCATCAGGAGCGAGGAGTCAACTATCAGAAAAATTTTAAATACCGACTACCAAGCATTCATTTTTTTGTAAAAGTCCTAAAAATCAATCGTAAATCTAAAAACCTAAAATCAAATGAAGTCTTATCAACCAATCAATTGTAATTTTTATGATATACTAGAAGCTACTGCGGTTAAGCGCAGAACGGTTCCTATTATTATCATAGAAGATAATATTCAAAAAAAGATTGAATCTAAAATCATTGATTTGTATGCTAAAGATAGCATTGAATATATGGTAATGGAAAATGACAAGACGATAAGGTTAGACCAAATTGTTAGCGTTGATGGCGTTATTTTGGAAGGTTTTGGATGTAAATTATAACTAGTAGTATTAGTAAATCGACACAATTTTAAAAACTGTGCCGATTTATTACTACTTATTCAACCAAATTCTAATTAAAGACAATATCCGAATCTGCACTTCCTGCACTTTCATTGCCATTTTCAGAATCCGAAACAGCTCCGCTTTCCTCCTCTTCTTCGTCATCAAAAATTATCTCTGGCAGATCATCAATAATAACACTTGCGTCCATTTCAACTGGAATCGCATTACTATCATTATTAACAATCACAGGCGGTTTTGGCTTATAACCTTGGTCAATACGGATAATTTCGCCTGCCAATTGCTTGGTCGCTGTATCTGGTGATTTCCACCAATTCATTGACCAAATCGGTAAATATTTAAAATTCGCCGCTTCAAACTCCTGACCAATAGTTGTTTCCCAAAGATGACTCCCTTTCGGATAACGCCAAAATGAACCATCGCTCACAATAGCTAAAGGAGGTTGTCCACTATGAATCGGTTCTATTATCATATCTGCTGATAATCCATCGATTTGCTGATGAATTCTAATTCGACCATCTTCGATATATGGCGCAAGCATATCAGCTACTTTCTCTACAAAAGTGTTAATATTTATAGGATTATTTTTCGGATTTTGATTCGTGTCATCTGATAATCTTGCACAAATCTCACCCATTTCATATTCGTTATTTTCTCGCATCGCCTGACCATATTCGATCAAGTTTGCTAGAATGTGAACGCCTTTTGCGTCCGTGTTATATTTTGCGTAATGGTCTATATACGTTTGTGGCAAAGAAGTCAGTACCTGTGTTTGTTCACTCAATGAAGCAATCAAATCAATTAGACTTTGCAAACCTTCTACCTTATTCAATTCTCCAATATCATCGCTAAAATTATTTTTAGCATCAACACCGAAAGTAGTAGAAACAATCATTACATCAAAATGGTGGTCCTGAATATCTTGATAATAATAAACATTCAAACCCGTTTTTTCCATTCGTGCAATCCGCTCATTACCAGACACTTTTCTATGTTTGATTTGATCCAAATAGTAAATCACCAAATTACGCTGCTCTCTCGTCATACAAACGATTCCGATACTTGGAAATTTATCATAAACATTTGATTCAATCTCGTTTAAAGCATGCATTACTTGCTCTGCTTCTTCTTTATTGATTCGATCTTCTGATTGATAAACGCCTTCTATTTTATTAATGGTCAATGGATTATCTACATTTGCTTTTCGATTTGGTAGAATCTCAATTGAATTATTATAAAATGCTGCATTTTTGAAATTCCAAACTCGGTCGTCTATACTTCCATGATGTAAAGGCAAATGATAACGATTGTAACCCGTTTGCTTTGCATAAGACAATAATGACGCATTCATACGCTTACCAACTTGCAATTCATCGCCAATAACAACGTGTTTTTTACCTCGCCACAATGCACTAATAGCATCTTCGGATTGCATTCTTTCCGCATTATCAACAATCACTACGTCAAAATATTCTTTTGATTTTGGTAGCCATTCACTTGCCACTTCTGGCGTCATTAACATCACAGGATACATGCTTGTCATCAATTCAAAACATTCATCAAACAACGAATCAACCTTAAATTCATGCAAAAATCGTGTTCTGTTTTTTGCAAACAAAACCATGTGCATGTATTTATTTTGACGCTTCAATCCTCTAATCTGATCGTTTTGTTGAATTTTCCAATACTTCAAAGTTCGCTGCGGAATGAAAGATTGTATTTTTTTGAATTGCGTATCATATTCTTCAAAAAGAGAAGAATCATCTAATAGATGCGTGTCGTAATTATTGGTAAGGATATGGTGATAATACCAACTATTGAACGCTGCCATCCAATTGTCTGGTTTCGTCACCGTCAATGCTTTAATTAAATCTTGTTCTTTTTCGGTCAACGATAACCAATAACTTGTCCAATAATAATACGCATCAAAATCACGCAAATTATATTGTAACGTTTCAATTGTTTCTGTTACTTCTTCTAAGAAACGACGCTTTTTGAGCAATGTATTTGCATCTGAGTAGAATGTTTTTTGGTATAAATTAGAATTATTTAGCTTTTCAATAAAATCTGTGAACGCAAAATCCAAGTCTTGAACTTGTTGTTTGAATTCCACTTTTTCATTAATATTTTCACGGTCTAAACGCTCCACTTCTTGCTGAATAATATTTGGCGTGCTCACTCTCCATTCTTCTAACGCTTCTTCAAATTCATCTAAATTACGGCTGAGTTTACTAAAAGAAGACGAACCAGAATTAGGAAATAAGTATGCAAAATAACGCTCATTTTCATAAGTGCCTTCCACATCATCGTAACTATTACGAACTTCCTCTTTGATTTCTCTTACATTCCCGATCCGCTTAGAAAACACGCTCAAAGCACGTAATCGCAAATTAGTCAACAATCCTGATTTATTAAAGTCGCTTCCATATTGACTTTTATAATCCTCAATATCAGCTTTAACTCCGTCAATTTTAGATTTTAAATTCAAATAATAATCGTCAAAATGACTACCCAGTTCTTCGGAGTAACCTGCTAGCGAAACGACATATTTATTATACAATTCCGAAATCTCGTTTAAAATCTCATCTACCGTATCAAAAGTAAAAGCAGATGCTTGTGTATGTGTTTTTTCTGTAAAAATATCATTGTGTAAAACACGCAAAGGATGTTTCAGCGTATTTAAATCATTATATAAATCGTATCCTTGTTCAATTTTATTTTCTAAATCTTCATACTCTGATTTAGTAAATTTATAATTTTGAGGTTGTAAATGATTACTCAATAAGTGCTTTCCCTCTTGCGTTTGATTATCATAAAATTGACCAACTAATTCCGTCCAAGTTGATTTTTCGAACACCGGATTTCTAAACGCACGATAAGAATTATCCAAACGATTACCTAAACGAATACATTTATTTAACGCATGTTGAAAGTCTTCTTCTTCGTATTGAGGCAACTTTTTTGCACCAAGCCAACTTTGATAAATCGCTTCGTAAATACTTTCCTTTTCATGTTCTGGACTACTCAAAAGCAACGTTAATTCACCTAAACCAACCTTATCTAATTGACTTTGAATGGCTTTCAATGAATTTACTTCATTGGCAATAATCAACGTTTTCTTCTTATTAGAAAGCAAGTTTGATGTAATCGCAGCCGCTGTTTCGGTCTTTCCTGTTCCGTGTCCACCGAAAACAACAATTTTACTTTCGTGATCTAATGCCCGAACTACTGCCGATTGATAAGGGTCGGTCGGAATAATAGAAAAATCATATTGTCTAAATGGTACATTACTCGCTCTGCGTGCCGTTGCCTCTGTTATTATATTTCCTTCCTGATCGCTATCATCGATAATTGGCGCAGCAGGTAAAGCTTGTGTTAATGGTGCGGACAATTCAGCATCAATCACCTCAAGTGTACCAACCGTTTGCGATGGAAAAAGTCCAATTGTTCCAGACCAATGAATACCACCGCCACCGTTAAACATTTCCTTTAATTCGTCTTTAGCCGGTCTTGCGAAAGAATTGACAGCGGACATATTACCTTCAAAACCCGTTTTCATAGAGATTTCGTTCGCAATTTTCAATAAGCTCAATTGCGATAATTGATTGTTAACTAAAGCCTCTTTTATACTCCTTTCTAAATCAATATCATATTCTCGTTTCAGAAAATACATCAATAAATGATTTGGTCGAATAGTCGCACCAAATTGACGTTCCATCACCCAATCTCCAGGGTTTTCAAGGTTTGATTTCAAATTGAGTTCCCAAATAAACAAAGGCGCAGCCATAAATTTATTGGCTTCAATTGGGTCTTTTTCAATAAAAAGCGGGTAGCCAAAACCTAAAGGATTTGATTTTGTTGAGCGTTTGGTATGAAGTGTTTCGTAATGAAGGTGTTTTATTTTATCTGCCAAATATGGCGTAGGACTTAACTCAAACTTGGTGTTAGGATTATCCATTAACTGACGCAACCATCGGGTAGGAAACTGTTCGTCATTTGGTTGCAACTCATGAAAATCTATTTGGTGCGCATCATCGTTAGTGATCGCTTCCCAGTAAAGTGTCGTTTTGAAATCAGTCAACAGGTTTTCTTTCCAAACGGAAAGCAATGTCTTATCGTTAGTCATTCAGTTACTATTGTATAAAAGGAAGATTTAAAAGTGGCTTTTTTTCTTAATACTGGAATATATATTCAAATACTAAAAAAGCCAATT
>CAZMEH010000513.1:0-5506 GCA_964564885.1 uncultured Saprospiraceae bacterium
ATGCGGTTTTTGATTTCAATACTTATAATTTAGATAATGAAGCTAGAGCTTGGCATTTACCAAATTTTGAAGGAAACCTTTCTGCGGCTTATCGTTTATTAGATGATAAATTGAAAGTAAAAGCAGAATTGTACTTAGCGAATAGCATTCCTTATTTGGATGAAATCGGCGACGAGCAAGTATTAGGTGGTGTAGTAGATTTGAGTCTTGGCGCAACTTACGCTTTGAATGAAAAATTTGGCGTTTTCTTAGATTTGAATAATATTACTGCTCAGCAATATGTTCGTTATTATCGTTATCCAAGTTTTGGGTTTAACGTCCTAGTTGGTGTTACAGGAAGATTTTAAGAAAAAACATCTTATTACAAGACAAGAGAAGAAGTGCGAACAGGCAGGCTGTTCGCACTTCTTTTTCTTATATTAGCGTAGCAAAAGATTCTTGCGCTACTTTTATTCGTAATTCTTAATTCGCAATTCCTAATTAAAATAATATGCAGCCAATTCAAACACATTACCGTACTTGTAATATTTGTGAAGCCATGTGTGGTATTGAAATTCAATATCAAAGCGAAGAGATTCTATCTATCAAAGGTGATAAAAAAGACCCATTAAGTCAAGGTCATATTTGCCCGAAGGCGGTTGCGCTGCAAGATTTTCATAACGATAAAGACCGTTTAAAAGCGCCAATTAAGAAAACTGCAAACGGTGAATGGGAAGAAATTTCTTGGGAAGAAGCGATTGATACCGTTGTGGATAAATTCAAAGAAATTCAAGCCAAACACGGTAAAAATGCGCTAGGAACTTACCTCGGAAACCCGAATGCACATAACTTAGGAAACATCATTTTCAATCCTTTATTGCTTAGAGCATTAGGAACAAAAAACAGGTTTAGCGCATCTTCTGTTGACCAATTGCCGCATCACGTCGCTTCTAATTATATGTTTGGTCACGGGCTTTTAATTCCAATTCCAGATATTGATCGAACGCAATTCATTATGATAATTGGTGGAAACCCGATGGTTTCTAATGGAAGTATGATGACTGTTCCAAATTTTCCAAGGCGATTGAAAGCGTTGCAAGCACGAGGCGGAAAGATGGTTGTCATCGACCCGAGACGAACAGAAACCGCTAAACGAGCAGATGCACATCATTTCATAAAACCAGAAACAGATGCTTTATTTTTAGCGGCGATTATCAATGAAATTATTAAAAATGATACGGTTGCTTTAAATCGTTTTGAGAAAAAGGTCAAAGGTTTAGACATTTTAAAAACGGCTATTCAAGACTTTACAGCAGAAAAAGCAGCACCCGTTACAGGTATTTCAGTAGAAGCAATTAAGAATATTGCAAAAGAAATGACGACAGCCGAATCTGCTATTTGTTATAGTAGAATGGGCGCATCTACACAGCTTTTTGGCGGTTTATGCCAATGGTTAACGAATGTTTTAAATATCATTACAGGAAATTTTGACGAAGCTGGCGGTGTAATGTTTACCATTCCTGCTTTTGACCACATCATGGCGAGCGGCAAGAAAGGAAAGCCTCGTAGTTATGGAAAATACAAATCAAGGGTAAGCGCATATCCGTTTTATAATAGTGAATTCCCAGTTGCGGCATTAGCGGAAGAAATAGAAACGGAAGGCGAAGGACAAATTAAAGCGATGTTGACAATGGCGGGCAATCCTGTTTTGTCTACTCCAAATGGTTTGAAACTCGAAAAGGCATTTGAGCAATTGGATTTCATGGTCAGTATTGACATTTATTTGAATGAAACGACTCGTCATGCTGATATTATTTTGCCTGTTGCAAATGGTTTGGCTAGTTCAAATTATGATGTGGTATTTCATTCGATGGCAGTTCGAAATACAGCAAAGTATTCACCTGCTTTATTTGAAAAAGGAGAAAACGAGCGATACGATTGGCAAGTGGCAAAAGCGATTGTGTTAAAATACACAGGAAAGCCAGACAATGGACTAACGCCAGAATTGATGTTAGATAATATGTTAAAAATGGGCTTTTATGGTAAAGATGGTTTGAGTTTAAGAACCTTGAAAGAGAATCCTCATGGTATTGATTTAGGTGAATTAAAACCTTGTATCAATCATCGTTTACAAACAGATGATGAATTGATTGATATTGCGCCAGAACTATTTATCAATGACTTAGAACGTTTGAAAACGACTTATTTCAAAGAAAACAAAACTAGAAAAACTTATCCGTTTGCAATGATTGGTCGTCGAGTTTTGCGTCATCATAACACTTGGACACACAATGCGGATAGGTTGATGCGTGGTAGAAATCAATGCACGGTTATACTAAATCCAACTGATGCGCAACGTCTTAATATTGAAGAAGGAGAAACGATAAAAGTGAGTTCTGCTATTGGTCAAGTTGATATTCAAGCAGAAATTAGTGACGAAATTATGCCAGGTGTTATCAGTATTCCACAAGGTTGGGGCAGCCGAAAAAAGACTGGAATGACTGTTGCCGCTAGTTATGGAGGCGTTTCTATGAACGACTTAACGGACGAAAAACGCATTGATACTTTAACAGGAAATTCTGCTTTGAATGGAATGCCTGTACAAGTTGGTAAGTGTTGAAAGAGAAGTGAGAAGACAGACCGCTTTGCTGTCAGATCGCCTACGGCTGTCAGAATAAGATAAATATTATAATCAAAAACATGAAACATGAAACATGAAACTTAAATATTCAGTAATCCTATTATTAATAATGTTCAATGCCTGCAATTATGCTGAAACAGAAAATGAAGTAGGCATTGAATATATTGAAGAAGAGGATAAAAAAGTTTTAAACGAATTATTCAAAAATCAACAAGACGTAGTATCAAGGTCGTCTGTCAAAGTCAACTTGCACAAAACTAAAAATGATAAATTCGTAGAAGAAATAGGGCAAATCTATTGGTATCAGCATTGGAGTTTTGATACATTGAAGAATGAATATATTCCTAAAGGAGAAGTCGTTTGTAGGTTAAAGAATGATAATTCAAGAATTACTTTGTGGCAAGAAGCTCGTTCAGAAGGAATAGAATATTATAATCATGACGAAATACAAGAATGGTATCATGCATTATATTTAATTGTAAAAGAAAAGGACAAATATGAACAGCAGCATAGTGTAAGAACTATCGAACTAACCATGAATAATAGAGGCTGGTTATTTACTAAAGCTATTGAGTTTACTTATGAAAAAGGAAGGAATGAAGATGGAGTAATTGTTTTAGATGCGAAAAATAGCATGGGATCAACAGGTATTCATGAATTACCCACTGATAGGAAAAAATATTACTGCAAGTTCGATTATTCAAATATCATACTTTCGCCGAACAATCATGAAGTTTTGAGAGAGCTTTGTGATAAAACATAATAAAAATACAGCATAGATTGATTCCTTTTTACATTATCTCGTTATATACTTGAACCTGTTTCGTAAATCATGCTAAATTTATTGATAAACGCTTGATTTTCAAAGCAAAACTCATTTTAATTTTCATTCCAATACCTCGGAACAAAAATTAAAACAATTGAAACATTCCTAAACTTTGAGATGATTTGTTAAGAGATTAGTAATAAATCACTTATCGAATCAAACAAAAAACAATCTTATGAAATATTTTTTATTTCTATTTGCCATTCTATTCATTGGTTTGAGCTTTAAGCCCACGAACCAATCTCGAAATTTCGATTTTCATTTTGTTAAGGATGATATTTCGCTTACTGAAAAGAGTAATCAACAACTCTCCGATGTTGCAAAATATGCGCAACAATTTGAAACATTTAATCTAAGTATTGAAGTTCCTCCAAACAATGACGAAGAGTTAAATCGTGATAGGTTAGACAAACTCTTATTTGAGTTAGAAAATTTGGATTTAAGTGTAGAACGAATTTTGTTTTACTCTTCAAAAGACCATTTACCAGACAATTTAAAGGATTTAGCAAATAGGAATTCTATTCGGTTGACTGTTGATGAGATTATTTCTGATGAAATTATTGTTTCAAGAACAGAGCAGCCTACTAAGGAAACCATCACTTTAGATAGCAAGAAGTCTACTGAAATTAAAATACAAAAATGGGCTAAACCTGTTGTTAATTATCAAAAAAATGTAAAACGTTTTACTATTAATAATTATGCTAAATCTAGCTTAAAAACAGCTGATGGTAGCTTCATTGAAATTGAGCCAGAGAGTTTTGTATTTGAAGATGGTTCGATTGTCTCAACGCCTATTACAGTAGAAACAAAGTACGCAAACACAAAAAACATATCAATCTTAGATGAGTTGACCACTACTTTTGAAAATGGAATCTTAGAATCAAGAGGAATGATGTATGTCAATGCTACAGCTAATGGTAAACAATTGAAGCTAGTCAAGGGAAAAGCAATTGAGATTAATATAAAAACCAAGACTTTTGAAAATAGTTTTCAAGCTTTTCAAGGACGTAGAAATTTATCTAATGGGCAAATGGATTGGTTATTAGACGATAATGAAACTAAATTAAAGGATTATGATAAAAAATATAAGTATTATAAGTACGAAAAAATATCAGCAGAGAAACAAGCAGGATTTATAAAGTTTAGAGATGAGCAAATCCAATCTTGGGAAGATAGAGGTTATACAAAAAAGCAAATTAAAACAAGGTTAAAATCTGCTGAGCTATCTATCCGTAAACGAGAGAAATATAAAATGGATTATTATAAAAAACGTAGTTTTCATACCAATAATTATGAAAAAGAAACATTAAGAAAGAAGGATTATGATTTAATTAGAAAAAATGAAAAAAATAATCCGAACAGGTATTCAACGGAACATAAAATAGGTGTACCTGAATACGAATTTATAGAATATGAGAAGAAAAAAAATCCTAAAATTACAAACACATTCTATGTAGCGAGCAGTATGTCTTTGGGTTGGTGCAATATTGACCGCCTTTTAAAATTAAATGAAGATAAACCGCCTTGCGATTTAATTGTAAAAGCTGGTGAAGACGAAAATATCAAAATTGTTTTTGATGAATACTTTGTTGTATTGAAAGGAATGCCTCATAAAGATGGTTTTATTTTCAAAAATGTTCCTCAAGGTGTTGGAATTACTGTATTGTCAGCAACAAAATTAGATGATGGCAGTATCAAATTTGCAAAAACTAAAACTGAACTATCTAATAAGACCATCAATTTATCCGATTATTCAACTATTTCTTCTGATGATTTTATTACGTTTATTGAAAAATTAACAGTTTAAAACGCTCACATATCCAAACCCTATCAGTTTTTGAAACCGATAGGGTTTTATTTTTTACGCTTTTCACACCATTCAAACCTCACCATTAAAAACCTCATTTTCCACTTTCATCCGCTCATTTGACAATTTCAGTCAACAACTTTTAAATCTTATACTAATTGCACGGTTATTGAAGTTTATATAATTGTTAATGTTATTATAATGTAAAAAATCATACTACTATACATTCTTAAAAAATCGAGATAAAGATACG
>CAZMEH010000514.1:0-6858 GCA_964564885.1 uncultured Saprospiraceae bacterium
GAGAGATTGATTTTAATTAGGAATTAGGAATTAGGAATTAGGAATTAGGAATTAGGAATGGCATAAGTTGGCATTTTTATTAAAAATAAAGTAGTTATTATCGCTATTTTAAATCTATCGTTCTCGTTGTCCATTGTCAATTATTCATTGTCAATTGAACATTATCCATTATCAATTAAAAAATAAGATGAATAATATAAAGAAGCATTGGTGGAAAGTTTTAACCGTACTTATTCTATTGTACGTTTTCCTTGTTGGTTTATTAGCGCCGCTCGCTCCAGGAATTGAGGTAGTTACGCCTCAGTCTGTGAAAACAGGCAGCGTTTTTGAAATGCAAATCACAGGCTATAATACGCATTTTACGAAAGCAAAAGAACCCATTAGAGCATGGTTAAAAATAGATAGTGCGCATGCCATCTGTGCAGAGGTAATCCGAATTATTGACGATACACACTTAGAAGCAGGTTTCACAGTTCCAAACATTATTCCTGGCGATGATAAAGTTATCGTTTATACTACATTGATTTTGAATAGTGATGTTGATGGTTCTTCAATTATGCCGTCGGCTGCGTCCGTTACAATTGATTCTACTGCGGATAAAAATGAAGCTACTTGGTCAAGTTGCCTTGTGAGCCAACTTTACGCAAACGACCAATACAATTTTCCTTATCGAAATATTCTAAGCGAAACTATTCGTAATTTATATTTTCACGTACCGATGTGGTTCGGAATGATGTTTATTCTTTTGGCTTCGGTTATTGCTAGTATTAGATATTTAAGCTCTAAAAATCCAATTTATGACATTAAAGGAAAAGCTTATGCACAAGTTGGTGTTGTTTACGGATTATTAGGATTGCTAACTGGCGGAATTTGGGCACAATACACTTGGGGCTCATTTTGGAGTTTTGATATTAAACAAAATATGTCTGCGATTGCGGTGCTTATTTACTTAGCTTATTTTGTTTTGCGCAGTTCGTTTGATGATTTTGACAAACAAGCTCGAATAGGCGCAGTTTATAATATTTTTGCATTTACCATGCTTGTTCCATTGTTATTTATTATTCCACGAATGTACTCTAGTTTGCATCCTGGAAATGGTGGAAATCCTGGTTTTGGTGGTGAAGATTTAGACAATACGATGAGAACGGTGTTTTATCCAGCAGTTATCGCTTGGACGCTTTTTGGTTTTTGGATAGCGAATTTATCTATTCGTGTCTTTAAGATTAGAGCTAAAATGATGGATGAAATGAGTTGAAAGTGAGATCACTTCGCTGAGAGAAGTCAAATCGTTCACTTTGTTCACTGTTAGATCGCTGCGCTGTCAGAGAGAACAACTAAAATAAAAGAGTCCAACTTCTGATAGAAGTTAGTCTTTTCTAATGTTTTTTTGCACTTGATAGCGAAGCGATCTAACTTCTCCCGATAGTTATCGGGAGTAAAGTGCTCCCTTTTTTAGTAGATAATTCAGAATCTATAGTTTTTATTTGTTTAAAAATGAATTTTAAATAAAAATTTCGTTGACTTTAAATAAATATTCATTTAATTTGCTCTCGGGAAATCAACCTATGGTTTAGAGCATGAAATTTTAACAAAAAATAATGAAACGAATCATAAGTTTATTTTCAATATTATTAATTGCATTTTCTTCACTTTTTGCAAATGGTGAAGATGGTGGCATGATGTACAGCAACGGTAAATTTACTGTTGTGACTGCGGTGATTGTTACTATTTTTATCGGAATTATCATTTTGATGATTAGTATAGAGCGAAGACTTGCTAGATTAGAAAGAGAATCTGAGGAATAAAGTAATTAGGAATCCTGATAAATCGGGACAAGTTTAAGAATCAGTAAGTAGGAATTAACTATTCCGAACTTGCTCATTTTTTAAATCTGAAATTATCAAAGCTCAGCTATTCAATAAATCATATAATTAAGTTTCTTATACTATGGCAGGATCAAACTATAGTTTCGTTAAGAATGTCGAAGATTACTTTGACAAAGCAGCAGAGTACACAAACTTACCTAAAGGTCTGTTAGAGCAAATAAAAGCACCTAATGCTGTTTATTCGATGCGCTTTCCAGTGAAAATTGGTAACGATTATGAAATAATCGAAGCTTATCGTGTACAGCATAGTCAGCATAGATCGCCTACTAAAGGAGGTATTCGATACAGTATGGCGGTGAATCAGGATGAAGTTACGGCGCTTGCAGCTTTAATGACGTACAAATGTGCTATCGTAGATGTTCCATTTGGTGGAGCAAAAGGAGGTGTAAAAATCAATCCAAGAAACTACTCTGTTGGAGATCTGGAAAGAATCACTCGTCGATACACAACTGAATTGATCCGTAAAAATTTCATTGGGCCTGGTATTGATGTGCCAGCACCTGATTATGGAACAGGTTCAAGAGAAATGGCTTGGATTGCAGATACTTATGCAACATTTAATAATGGTAATATTGATGCTGCTGCTTGTGTAACAGGTAAGCCAGAGCGTCAAAACGGTATCAAAGGTAGAACCGAAGCAACAGGTCGTGGTGTATATTATGGTCTAAGAGAAGCTTGCTCGAAAGAGAAAGATATGAAAGGGCTTGGTCTTACTACTGGTATGGCAGGCAAAACGATGGTTGTCCAAGGTTTGGGTAATGTTGGTTACCATGCCGCTAGAATCTCTATTGAAGAAGGTGATGTTAAACTAATTGGTGTTGCTGAATATGAAGGTGGTATCCTCAAAACGGATGGTATTGATATTGATGCATTGATGGCATTTCGTAAAGACACGGGTTCTATTATGGGATTTCCTGGCTCTACTTCGCTTCAAAGTCGTGAGGCTGCACTTGAGATAGATTGTGATATTTTGGTTCCTGCGGCACTTGAAAATCAAATTAAAGCTGAAAACGCACCTAGGATTAAAGCTAAAATTATTGGTGAAGCGGCAAATGGACCTGTATCTCCAGCTGCTGAAGCAATTATGTTGAAGCGTGGCGCTATTATCGTTCCTGATATGTATATTAATGCTGGTGGTGTAACGGTTTCTTATTTTGAATGGTTGAAAAACCTTTCTCACATGCGTTTCGGTCGTATGGAGAAGCGTCTTGATCAAAGGAATTATGAAACGCTTTTGGCAACAATTGAAAATACAACGAAGCAAAAAATTGGTGCTCGTGAGCGTTCTCTTTTAAAAGGTGCTGATGAGATTGATTTAGTTCGTTCTGGATTAGAGGAAACAATGGTTTCTGCTTTTGCTCAAATTCATGAAATCTGGAAAAGTACAGATGGTGTGAATGACATGAGAACAGCTGCATTTATTAATGCAATTGACAAAATTAGTAGCGATTATACGACTCAAGGTATTTTCCCTTAGTGATTTTAGCTATTTTTGTACAAAGAGGTTATCTATACCAAGTATAGATAACCTCTTTGTACGTTAAATCGGATCTAACTTTGTTTCATATCATAATTTTTCCATTCCTTTGCCCGACTCAGGATGCTGCTACTTTTCTAGATAGAGTAACTCTTTTTTTAGCATTTTCCGTCATAGAGTCCAAATTAATTCAAAAAAAATGACGTAATATTCGCATAATTAAAAATTTTGTATTTTATTTGTGCTATTATACCATTTTTTATTTGTTTTCGTAATGAAAATAATTTACAAATCCCATATAGATAACAGAAAAAACTAAAATTAAAGACTTCCTTTGGTCGTTTTCAAACTTCAGTTCTTTCTCACTATCTATCGAGTTTGTAAAATAATAACAAAATTAAAAGAGCGTATGTCTCAGAATAAGTTAGATAAAATAGACCTTCATATCTTGAAGATACTACAAAGCAATAGCAAGATTACCAACTTAGAATTATCTAAAAAAATTGGTTTATCTCCTGCTCCAACTTTGGAAAGGGTTAAAAAGTTAGAACAGTCTGATATCATTAGTAGCTATCACGCTCATGTTAAGCCAGAGGCTATCGGCTTAAGTGTCAAGACGTTCGTCTTAGTTTCTTTAGCATGGCAAAAAGATAATGCACTAAACAATTTCTTGTCAAAGGTTCAAGATATAGATGAAATCGTAGAATGTTTTATCATTACAGGTGAAGCAGATTTTCTAATCAAAATCATTTGCGAAGACATTCCAACATACGAAAAATTATTGTTTAAGACGCTTTCTCAAATTGAAGAAATCGAACGCCTTAAAACATTAATGACGCTTTCAACAGTAAAAGCAAGTAAAGTTTTACCTTTCAAATATGATTAATATTATCATTTGTTTGAATAGATAAATAAACATAAAAAAGCTACAAATTTCTAAAATGAAATTTGTAGCTTTTTTAATGAAAATATTAAATATTAAAAGCATAACGCTAATACAAGCATTGAACATTAAATTACTCTTCTGGTGGATACCATTTCACATGTATTACTTTTTTTGAATAAGCGGTCAACCTAAAGTGATTATCGGATCGCAAACCTACAATCCAAGCAATTTTATTTTCACTTTCCATCAACCAAATATTTTCTTTATCAAAAGAATTCATCTTTCGTTCCGTAAAAAAATCACTCAATTTTTTCGTGTGTCCTTCCATACCAAATGGTTTGAAAATATCTCCACGCTGCCATTTTCTAAGTCTGAGCGGAAAATTGAGCTTCTTTTCATCAAAGAAACCTTGATGCGTATTATTACCAAAATGAATATCGTCTCTACTTTCTAATATTTTAAAATGAATCCTGCCACCGTCTGGCAAATCAACCCATTCTGTAAATTCATCAACCATTAATTCAACATATTCAGGTTGTTCTAATTCGGTGATATACCACAATTCACGATCAACCAAAAGCCTGTAAGTAGGAGAGTAAAACTGCCTACCTGATTCTTGAACGTTAAGCATTTGCGCTACTTGATCAGCATTAAATTCAAACTGTTTTAATATTTCGTAAAGAATTGTTTTAATCGAAGGTACTTTATCAAACTTTGTGGTATCCACTTGATAACCACCTCTAGCACTCTTGAACAATCGACTTTTCCAATATTTAATTGACCAATCATAAATCGATTCAACTTCTTGAAAACGCTGAATATTTCCAGCTAAAGTTTTATTAACGGAAGGATTGATTTCTTTAAGAATAGGCAAGACCTGATTCCTTATTTTGTTTCTAGAGTATTTATCTAGCTCATTAGAACTATCATTTCTGTATGCTATCCCGTTTGCTTGTGCAAATGCTAAAATATCATTCTTATAAGTAAAAAGTAACGGTCTGATAATGCGATCTCTCTTAGGTAAAATACCATGAAGCCCACGGATACCGCAACCTTTTGTCATATTATAAAACACCGTTTCTACACTATCATTGAGGTGATGAGCCGTAGCAACTCGGTCATATTTTTCTTCTTGTCGAAGCTTTTCAAACCATTCATACCTTAAATCCCTAGCAACAACCTGAATAGATTGTTTGCGTCGTTTGGAATGCAAACCCGTGTTAATTATTTTCTCGTAATAAGGACAATCCAGCTCTTCCGCTAGTTGTTTGACAAATACTGCGTCACCGTCGGACTCTTCTCCTCGAAGAGAAAAATTACAATGTGCGATACCGAATTTATAGCCACTTTGTTTAAATAAATGACACATCACAACAGAGTCTATACCTCCGCTGACGCCTAAAAGGACTTTTTGCCTTTTTGAAAACAACTGATTAAGTAAAATGAAATGTTCAAATGTTGCAATCATACTTTAACAATATATAATTTGCTCGCTTTTCAAAAGGAAAGCAAAGTTCTTATTTATTCTGTAAATAGTTGATGTAATCCACTGAAACCATTTTTGTCGCTCCTAATTGGCGCAACATGGTGATTATTTGTCCTCGATGTTGAGTAGAATGATTCATGCAGTGCAGAATTATCTCTTGATTAGTCTGTGTGTACTTTGCACCTTTTCTTGTTTTTAAATGGCAAGTAGCGGAGAAAAAACTTTTTGGTTGATCCGCTACAAAATCATGAAATGCCATAGAAGATTGCTCAAAAGCATACAGTAATTTCTTATTCTTTCCTTTAAATTCAGAACTTTTTAAAGTCTTCGTTGAACCTTTCATTCTGTTTAGCCAGATTTCTTCCGCAAGCCAAATATGCTGAACAGTGCTTGCTAATGTATCAAAACTACTATTCGTTTTTTTCTTTATTAAAGAACGATTGTCTTTTAAAAGCTGAATAACTTTTCTATTCGCCCCAATATTATAGGTTGTATAATCAACAAGTAATTTCTTCATATGGTAAAGTTATATAATAATAGTGGTTCTTTGAAAAATTACGTGATTTTCGATAATTTCTGTAAAAATCATGAAATAGTTACTGCCTACTCCGTAACTAGAATTTGGCTAAAATTTGTATTTAGCGTTTTTACACGGGATTTTTCAAAGAACCATAATAATTTTATTCACGACAAAAATATTATGAAAAATGAAGAAAGGACAAAAGCCATGAATCATATCTTTATTTGAAGCAATTATTTAATTTCTTGTAATTTTAGTACTGCTGATTGTAGTAATTTGCAGTATTGTAATCAGTCGCTCCTTTAATGAATAAAACCAAAACTAGAATATGGAAAAAATAATCTACGAAAATAAATCAGATGATATAGTAATAGAAGTCACTTTCGAGCGACCTCAAGAGATGATAGATATGTTAAATTCTATTCTTTGGGGCACAAATGGCCCAATTTATTCTAAGACAGGAATTGCAGAAAAAGTCCATAATACGGTTCAAATGCATTCCATTTTATTAAAAAAGGCTGGAAAAATAATTGGTATTTGTGGGTTGAGTGAACGAACAATAAAAATTGGAAACGAATGGGTTACCAGTCAATATGTTCGTAA
>CAZMEH010000515.1:0-7247 GCA_964564885.1 uncultured Saprospiraceae bacterium
ATTAACTCTTGAGATTAAAAGTAATGCTATGATAAAAAAATTAACCTTAACCCTCACGTTAGTTTTTGTATTTTTTCTAAGTAACGTCACATTTGCACAGCAAGAAACGATTGTGAGTGGATTGGTGAAAGATGCAATTACAGGTGAGACTATTATTGGTGCTACAATTATTGTGAAAGGACGAGTTATCGGTAGTAGTACTGATTTGGAAGGTAACTTTAATTTTGGTATTAATTTGCCGCCTCCGTTTACATTGATTTTCTCTGCTGTAGGATATGAATTACGTGAAGTGGATATTACAGAGGATTACCAAGAATTAACGGTTAATCTTCGTGTGAAAAGAGAATTTACAACGCCTTACATTAGATGGGCAACTAGAAAAGAAGGTAACTTATTGCAGTCGCCTGTTGCTGTTCAAAAACAAGACTTGTTGAGTATCAATCAATTGCCAACTGCTGATTTTTACGAAGGATTGGGACATTTAAGAGATATTCAAATGACAACAACGAGTTTAGGTTTTCAATCTTTGAATACCCGTGGTTTTGCTTCTATTGCAAATACTAGAATGCTTCAAATCATTGATGGTGTAGATAATGCGCCTCCAGGTTTGAATTTTGCTATTGGTAATTTAGTCGGTGTTTCGCCTTTAGATATTGCAGAAATTGAAGTAGTATCTGGTTCTTCTTCTGCTTTGTATGGTCCGAATGCTTTCAACGGTGCGATTTTTATGAACAGTAAAGATCCGTTTTCATATACAGGTTTGAGTGGTATGCTTAAAAATGGTGTTACTAGTGCAGCTAATGCTGGTAGAAATCCTTTTATTGAAATGGCATTGAGGTATGCAGAAGCTCCGACGGACAATTTTGCATATAAGATGAACTTCTCTTATATGAGAGGTACAGACTGGCATGCTACAGATTATTCTGATGCAGACAGGGAATTGTTAATCAATCCAAACAAAGGTCGTGGCATTAATCCTGCTTACGATGGCGTAAATGTCTATGGTGATGAAATCGTTAGTAGTTTCTTTCTACCAAATGATAGCGGCGGTTTAGATACACTTCGTGTTGCTAGAACGGGTTACAATGAATCGGACTTAATTGATTATTTATCAGAAAGCGCAAAATTTGATGCTTCTTTTAATTATAAACTAACAGATGATTTTGAAGTAATTGGTTCTTATCGTTTTGGTTACGGAACTTCTCAATTTCAAGGTGCGAATAGATACGCATTAAGAGATTTGACGATGCACCAATTCAAATTGGAAGCAAAGAGCGATAATTTCATGTTAAGAGGTTATACTTCTACTGAAAATGCAGGAAATTCTTATGATATGCGTTTTCTAGGTTGGAACTTGAATCGTTCATGGAAATCTGACGAATCTTGGTTTACAGAATATCTTGGCGCATATTCAGGAGAAGTCCCTAACATTGATGCCGAAGACCATGAAGCAGCAAGAGCATTTGCAGATAGAGATAGATTGGTACCTGGCTCAGAGCAATTTCAAGTTATGTTTGATAGTTTGTCAACATTAGCTGACTTTGAGCGTGGCGCAAGACTTGCGGATCAGAGTAGATTACAACACGTAGAAGGTTTATATGATTTTTCTAGTGCTTTTGATGACAAATTAGAATTAGTAGTTGGTGGAAACTGGCGTAGATATAAGTTAGATTCAAAGGGTAATTTGTTCAATGATATTGATGCTCCGATTACTTTTAGCGAGTTCGGAAGTTATGCACAAGTTGCAAAAGGTTTCTTGAGAAAGGAGCGTTTACGTGTTTTAGTTTCTGCTAGATACGATAAAAATAACAACTTTGACGGTCAATTTACGCCGAGAGCATCTATTGTATATTCTCACGGTAGACGTAAGGATCACAACTTTAGAGTTTCTTATCAGACAGGTTTCAGAAATCCAGATAATCAAAGTCAATACATCGCATTACATGCTGGCGTTGTCAATTTATTGGGCGGTGTGAGTGATAATGTATTGAACTACTCAAATGATTTCACTTACAACGATACAGATTCTACGACTAAAACGGTAACAGTAACAGGTGATAATGTATATAATAATTCTTATACATTGACTTCTGTTCAGAAATTTGCTAGTAGTCAAAATCCTACTGATTTAGTTCAAGCAAGTGTTGAGTACATCAATCCTGAGCAAGTAACGACTTATGAAGCTGGCTATCGAGGTGTTTTCAATAAGCGTTTGTTTTTAGATTTGGGTTATTACAGAAGTGTTTATACGAATATGATTGGTAATACAACGGTTCTGAATCCATTTACTGGAAACGTAACGGATGGTTCTGGTATTCCTTCTATTATCAATGGTGATTATGCAGCTTACCAATTATATACAAATGCTAAGGGTGAAGCAACGGTTCAAGGTGCAACAGTTTCATTTGACTTACTATTAGATTTGGACTTTAGATTGGCAGGTAACTACAATTATACGTCTTTTGCTTATGAAGGAACAGATGGTATTATTTTGCCAGGTTTCAATACGCCAACTAATCGCTTCAGTTTTTCATTGAGTAATCCAAATGTTTACAAAGGCTTTGGCTTATCCGTGTCTCATAGATGGTCAGAAGGTTATAGATGGAAGTCTACTTTCGGTGAAGGTGACATTCCTGCAATCAACGTAACTAGCGCACAAGTTAGTTACACTGTGCCAGAATCAAACGTTCGCATCAAGATAGGTGGTTCAAATGTGTTTGGAAATGAATACCAAACGGCATATGGTTTGCCAACGGTAGGAGCGCAGTATTTTATCAAAATGACATTTAACGAATTTTAGGACTCCAGCCCTGAAGGGTACAAAAATTGATTTTGTAAATCTTAGTTTACTATTTCATTTTTTGCCTTAGCTTTAAAGAAAGTCTTTGGACTTAATATACAGCTCACAATCTAGCCTTATTCCTTTTACCCTTTAGGGCTAGTCACAAAAAGGAGTAAATAATCAAAAAAGCTTGATAAGACAATAGGTCTTATCAAGCTTTTTTGATTTATAGTTATTCAGTTGATACTAATCTTCAATAATAGCATCATCAAAAATCGGATCACCGTCACCGTCTAAGTCTTCAAAACCGAGAACTCTGGTTGGTGTATCATCTTTTTTAGGTGGTTCGACTTTTGTGATTTTCATTTTCTTATCATCACCTATGTTGAATGTATCTTTAACTTTCTCTTGAAAACGGTCATTGAAACCTTTTGCTTTTTCAAACAAAGAATCATAACTACCCAATAAATCATCACCTACTTTGTGTGTTGGATTTTTGAGTTTAGTTTCTGCTTCCTCGTCCTTTTTGCGCATTTTTTCTTCCAGGTCGTAGGCGTAATCTTTAGCCTTACCAAAATAATCTTTAGCAGTATCAACGGCTTCTTTTCCTTTTTCTCCTAGAAAATCCATTGCATCATTAGCAGCATCGTCCGCTTTTTTATTGAAGGTCTCCGCTTTTCCATTGAGTTCTTCCCATTTCTTAGCCGCTTCTTTTTTCTTGCTATCAAGATCTATGTTACCAAAAAGAGAACCGCCTAACGAATCTCTTATTGAAGAAAAACTATCATCAAAGGATGTTTTCTTCTTTTGCTGTTGAGGTATTTCATCGTCTAGCGACGGAATATCATCTATTGATGAGAAATCAAAATCTTGTTGTTTTTTGCGTTTTGCGGTTTCTTGCGCTTGCTTCTTAGCGGCACGTTCTTCATCTGTTAAAAACAAATCATCAAACTCGTCAATATTAGCTGCCATGTTATTTTATTGGAATGATGGAATATCCCGAGATTTCGGGATTGGCCATTTATTAAAAAAATCACTTGAATGTAAATTAATGTATAAGCCGATGAATTGCAAGAAATTTTAGAGTTTCTTACACTTTTCTTAGATAGGTTAACTGATTTCGCTGATAATGTTTTGTCTAGCTTGTTGTTCAAACGGTTCAAAAGTATCTGTAAAGTATATTTTTGGTCGTTCTAGAAAGTGCGTCATTACTTGTTTTCGCCCTTGATAATATAAATGATCAGGATAGATATTGTATTCTGTTCTGATCGCTTTGGTGTAGATTTCATACGTTTTAGTATCCGCTGCTAAAATGGCTAAATCTGCATCAAGAAAGAGTTTAGTATCCAAATTATTTATTCTAGGTTGATGCCCAAATGTACTTAAGATGGTTTGATTTATCCATCTTTTATTTTCCTCATCTGTAAAATTAGTGGATAGAAAATGTTCGTCAAAATCTTTTAAAAATAGTACAGCGCTTTGTGCTTCATTATCTTTGAAATGTGGCTGATAAATAATATCATGGTACCAAATAGCTATTTCAAAACCTAGTCGATTAGAAATATCAAGTTGTTCGCTGAGTTTTAGTAAATTATAAATATGGGAAAGGTTGTGATACGTCCTGTGCGTTTCTTGATAATATTGAAAGATAATAGATTGAAGTAGGAGAGTCGCTGATTTTCCTAATGGATTGAATAATTGCTCAAACTTTGATTGTAGGTAGTTTAAGTCTTCTGACGTTAATTGCTGTTGTATTTTTATATTGAATATCATCTCTTCATTATTAGAGTAGAGAGCAGAGAATAAAATGCCTTCCCCTGCTCTCTCTTCTTTAAAAATCAATAACTGCCATCGCTTCTAATTTTGAACAAAGTCACGACAGATTCGAAGTCATCACCGTTAAAAACACCGTAAGTACCAATCATTGCATACCCGCCATCTGTTGCTTTAACTATATTTCCAGGAATGAAAAAGTCATTAAAACTACCTAAATAAGGACTGCTATCGAAAATACTTTCATTTTCCAGTTCTTGTATGTTCATATCAAAAGTAACGAAGTCTTCGCCATTTGCCCATTTTGTCAAGTTTCCATTGCTGTCTAGTTTTTTTATGGCAAAGGTTGAATCTGCTAGGAAACCATTGATTATAATTTCATTATCTAATTTTTGGACTGTGTTGACAGATGTAAAATTAGTATTTGTTTCTAACTCTGTAATATTATTTAAGTCTTTATCAATTTGATAGATAGAGGAATAAGGCGAACCATCTTCTTTTAGGTATAGCCGACCTGTTTCAATAACCATATAGTGCGTTCCCATATTTAAAAGAGTAGGCTCGTAAGAAATGCTTGTGTTTGCTGGAACACTCACTGGTTCAAAACCAAACTCTTCAAAGAATCGAGTGTTAATTAAATTCCCATCTTCATTGACTTCCATAATGAAGAGTTTTTGAGCACCATTTTTTCCTAAAATAAGAAAATGACCTGTATCTTCTTCATATATAATACTTAAACCCAAAAATGCCGTGTCTTCAAATGCAAATTCTCTTTCCCATATGATATTTAGGTTTTCGTCTAAATATGTTAGTTCTAGTTTCGAGGGAAAATCGAAACTATTTTTAGTAATAACCATTAGGTGATTATTAGGTAAAATACAAAAATCAATTGGTGAAGTACTGGCATCAAATTGAAGTTTTTCTGTAGGAATTATTTCATCTAAAGACATTCTTATAATATCTGCTTGAGTTTGACTTCCACTAGAACCTAGAAAATAAAAATCTTTATTATTATTGCTTGGAATGATTTTTTTATAACGAGTTAATGAGGAGGGAATATCTTTCCTTTCGATAATTTTTCCGAGATGGGACACTCGAGTTTGGCTGTTTAGCCTATCATTAGCTTCAGGATATAAACTAGCTCCTAGTAAAAACCCTTCGTTTGTACTCACTAAATAATCGCCATTGATGGAATTGTAGTTGACATTGTTTTTGTGATATATTTTAATAAAACTACTTCTATCTTGAACTAGGTTTGTTTCAAATAAGTCGCAAGAACTAAAACCAATAATAATGATGAGTAATATGTATATATGTTGATTATTCATTGTTGGTGCTTTAATGTAAGAGTATGTGAATGAGAAAATATTTTTGGTTCTTTGAAAATTATTGTGGAAGTTTCAAGAAACGGCAAACGGCACACGGTTAACGGCGCACGGCAAGGCGTTTTACTATTAATTTTCTTTGAAAATTACTTTTCCACAATAATTTTCAAAGAACCATATTCTTTCTTCTAAAAAACGATGTTTTAAAATTAGTAGATTCCCAGAATCATATATTTTTACCTTTTAATTTTTTGTACTTGATATTTTGTTATCGATAGACCGATAGATAATTCAAGGTGATGCGTACCAATTGGAATATCATCGTCAACATAACCTAGTCCAAATAAAGTAACAGGATTATTATATCTATTTCCTGCATTCACTAAGGCTGTTCGCTGATTGCTATACTTGATTTCGATTGAGAAATAGTTTCGATTGATTCTTGAAAACCTAAAATCTGAGCCAATTCCTAAAACATAGGCATAATGATACCTATTTCTAAGGGAATTAATATTTACCTTATCATTATTGCTAATGATGTTACCATTGGCTGTTTCACTTAATGTTGCATTGACGAGGTAACTATATTCGATACCTGTAATAATTTTAGGAATAACGTCTTGATGTGCTAAATTTATCCTTGCAAGAACAGGTATACTTATCCAATTTTGATTTTCTCTGAGTGATAGTGTTTTTACTCCAATGAATTTTTCAATATCAATATTCTTAATACTATACGCAACACCTAAACTGACTTCTAAAAAAGTTATTGGATGCCAACTTGCCTGTAAGCCTACATTGTAACCTAAGTCGGTCGTTCTAAGATTTGCACTAGTGTCATCGATACTTACATTATACCTATTAGCAGCGTCTGGAACAGGAAAATAATCAAAGTTATTAAAATCATAGTTATTAATTCCAAGGTATGGTCTTATAGAGAACAATGGTATTGTGCGATAGCCTTGAGAGAAATAATACAAGTCAATAGATTTTAGGGTTGTATCTACTTTGTATCGTGGAGAAATTTCGAGAGCAGCTTTATATGCAATATCTGCAATACTGTCTTGATTCATAAAAAGCGAAATCTCGGTTAATAGTAATTGTACTTTGCGTCGTTCTATTGGACAATAAGGTACTCCTTCTTGTTTTAGAATGCTAATGAGTTGAGAGGAGGCTTCCTCTAAATTACCATCATCAAAATATTTTTCAGCACTCTTTACAGCCTTTGTAAGTTGATTACATTGACCTAATGAAGTGCTAACAGACAAAATAAAGAAGAAAAATGTAAATATATATTTCATAGATAGTTATTAATATCCCTTCGCTTAAGTAGCAGAATAAATTTTAAAGCTTAGTATGCGTAGTTT
>CAZMEH010000516.1:0-3438 GCA_964564885.1 uncultured Saprospiraceae bacterium
TTAATTCGGTCTAGTCGCACTAATGATTACTTTATTTCAAATTTAATTAATCAACGTATCACGACATAAACAACGTTATTAAAATAACATTAAAGCACATGAAATACATTTTTACTGGACTAACAGTCCTTTTATCATTTATTTATGCACACAGCCAGACGGCGACCATTAGTGGTACGCTACGTGATGCTGAAACAGGAGAAACACTAATTGCCGCAAATGTCTTTGTTTTGGAACTCACTACGGGTACTTCGACGAATACTTACGGTTTTTATACTATCAATATTCCAACAGGAACAGAAGTTACCCTTCAATATTCTTACGCTGGTTATCAGACAATTGAACGAAAAATCAATGTTAGTGAAGATACTAAAATTGATCTTGAATTAGCGGTTGGAGAACAGCTTGATGAACTAGTAATTTCTGCGGAAAGTAACAAGGAGATTATTAATAGTACTCAGATGAGTGTTACGACGCTTACTGCAAAAGAAGCTAAAAAACTGCCTGCTCTGTTCGGAGAAGTAGATATTTTAAAAACTTTACAACTAAAACCAGGTGTTCAAGCTGGTGGTGAAGGTACTTCTGGAATATTTGTTCGTGGCGGTGGACCTGACCAAAACCTGTTCATTTTGGATGAAGCAACCGTTTATAATGCTTCTCACCTATTCGGTTTCTTTAGTACATTCAATTCTGATGCGGTGAAAGACATTGAACTATACAAAGGTGGTTTTCCTGCTGAGTATGGCGGGCGTCTGTCTTCTGTCATTGATGTAAGGCTGAGAGATGGTAATCGGAAGAAATTTTCTGGCTCTGGTGGAATTGGTTTAATCGCTTCTCGTTTGACCCTCGAAGGTCCAATTGTAAAAGATAAAGGCTCATTTATTGTCGCTGGTCGTCGAACTTATGCTGATTTGATTACAAACGGAATCAACACAGGACAAGCTGACAATCCAGATTTCAATGCCATTCCTGCTTATTATTTTTATGATTTGAATGCTAAGCTTAATTATGATATTGGCGAAAAAGACCGTATTTACATCAGTGGTTATTTAGGTCGTGATTATTTCAAATTTGATGGTGGCGGTGATTTTGATTTCAATTTTAATTGGGGAAATATTACTACTACAGCACGTTGGAATCACGTTTTTACACCTAAATTATTCATGAATACCACTTTTACGTTCTCTGATTACGATTATACATTAGCCAATTCTTTTGGTGATTTTGAATTTGAGTTAGGTTCTGGTATTCGTGATAGAGCGGGTAAAGTTGATTTTTCTTATACGCCAAACAATGATCATTTTATACAATTTGGTGTTTCATCGACTTATCACACCTTTGATGTTGGTCGAATTCAAGCAGCAGGAGGCAGCGACTCTACAGCTACGATTGCTTTTGAAGGAGGGCAGTCATTTGACGCCTGGGAATTTGGTGCATACGTCGCTGATGAGTGGGAAGTGAATGACAAATTTAAACTTGATTTTGGTCTTCGTCTTTCTGGTTTTTACAATGATGAGCAATTTTATTCTGGGATTGAACCTCGTTTTTCTGCAAAATATAGTTTAAAAGATAATATTTCATTAAAAGCAAGTTACGCTAGAATGTATCAGTACATTCACTTAGTTTCTAATTCTGGTGCATCGCTACCAACTGATGTTTGGTATCCGTCTGACCGAGTGGTTGAACCGCAGAGTTCTGATCAAGTAGCGTTAGGTATTAATATTGCTTTGGGTGAAAAATACATTTTGAGTAATGAAATTTATTACAAATGGTTATACAATCAAGTGGATTTCAGGGACAATGCAAACTTGTTTGTCAACGATAACTTAAACCAAGAATTTGTTTTTGGTGAGGGAAAAGCTTATGGTAACGAAATCTATATTGAGAAAACTAAAGGGCAATTAACGGGTTGGATTGGCTATACTTTATCTTATAGTTGGAGAAAATTTGATGATATTCTAATGGGTCAACGCTTTGCATATCGTAATGATAGAAGGCACGATCTCTCCGTAGTTGGTATCTACGAAATTAATCCAAAATTGACATTTACAGGTTCTTGGGTCTATAGTTCGGGTAATGCTGCCACTGTTCCGATTGGTTATTTTGTATTACAAAATCCACCAGGAGAAGATTTTCAGGTTGTACCAATCTATGTGGAACGCAATAGTTATAGGTTTCCTGCTTATCACAGAATGGATTTAGGATTAGTTTGGACATTAAGAAAGCGTAAATATGTTCAGTCTGATTTGACTTTTAGTATTTACAATACTTATTTCCGACGTAATCCTTATTTGATTTTTGTTGATGACAATAGTCAGGAATTATTGGAAGCGTCAGGAAACGGAACGTTGAGCATACAAGATTTTGAAGATTTAGAATTTTCAGCCCAACAAATTTCATTGTTTCCTATTATTCCATCTATTACTTGGAATTTCAAATTTTAAAATAAAAAGTAATTAGACTTGTTACACTTTAAAAAATATTCTTAGGAGGACGTTATTTAAAGCGTAACAAGTTTATTATAAAAGACTGACTAACAGCCGTATATCGGACTGTTAGCTACTTTTAAAATATTATATAAAAAATGAAAAACATATTATATATATTATCAGCCAGTGCATTGCTGTTATTTTCAGCTTGTGATGGCTTACGAAAAGAAGTAGATTTAAATCTGCCCGATTTTGAAAGTAAGCTATCTATTGAATGTTACTTAGAAATAGGACAACCGTTCCGAGCTACTCTTTCGGAAACAACGGCTTATTTTGGAAACCTCAATACGCAGCTACCTATAGTAAGCGGCGCAACGATTATCATTACACACAATGGCATCGCAGATACGCTAGAGGAAGGTTTCTTCTTCGGTCTTGGTAAGTTGTTTAATTATGGTTCTACAACGATAGTTCCAGCAGACTATGTAAATGATTTTAGCTTATCCGTAATCGATAGCGCAGGTCGTACATTGACTGCTACGACAAAGCTATTACAAGTTGTTACGTTGGATAGTATTCAGGTTTTGCCTCCGTTGCAAGATTCTAGCTATTCGTTCCTTAGTTTTTTCCAAGACAATCCAAGCGAAACGAACTTCTATTATAGAACAACTCATAGGACTCTAGCAATTGCGGATAGTCTTAAGACAGCTTTCTCCGTTGACGATAAAATCGTCAATGGTCAAGAGAATCAAATCGTTCTTGGCGGTCCACCAAATTTTATATATGGTGACACTGCGGTCATTACGCTTTTCCATATCACAGAAAGTTATTATGATTTTATAGAATCTTATACGGCTTCTATTCAAAATAACGGAAATCCATTTGCCCAACCAGGTAGTGTTGTTTCTAATGTTCAAGGAGGTTTTGGTATATTTACAGGATTAGCTTACGATAGAAATATTTACTATATAGAGTAATTGGAGAAGTCAGAAGTGAGATCGCTTCGCTG
>CAZMEH010000517.1:0-6259 GCA_964564885.1 uncultured Saprospiraceae bacterium
AACCAATTTAATCATACTACTATACATTTTGAAAATGAATAATCAAAAGCTAGGTATAAATTGTCCATTTATTTCTGACAGCCGTAGGCGATCTCACAGCGAAGCGATCTGTCCTCTGACTTCTAAAATGTATAGTAGCATGCAATTTGATATACTTACATAATAGCTTTAGTGACAGATTTTATAGTACGTGAACCCGAATTAAAAAACAAAGTAGATAGGCACTCCGCCATCAGCAAACGTATAAATCACTCCTCCTACTATTCCTAATAATGCTATTGAGCTAACAGTTAAAGAATAAATTCATTACTTAAAAGTCTTTTTACTTACTTTTATAATTTGAACGATTAAAATATTCCGTATTTAAAACAATCTTTACAATATGAAAAACGCACTTCATTTCGTCCTATTTACACTTCTATTATTTACAGCCTGTGATCCAAATGGTGGAGAACAAGTCGATGATCCTATTCTCTTCGCAGGAGATGCGGTTAGGTTTGAAGGAGATAGTGGAAATTCAACTTTTAGTTTTGTAATCAGAACAAATAATCCCTCAACCGAGGAAATTACCTTCAGTTATGAAACTAGAAATGGTGATGCGATAGCGGGAGAAGATTTTGTTTCAGCAAATGGAACAGGAACGATTGCCCTTGGTGAAACACAAACTACCGTTGATATTGAAATTATTGGTGATGAGGATTATGAAAAAGATGAAGATTTTGAGTTTTTTATATCTAATGCTACAAATGCAACTATCACAGGTGCTTCATCAACAGGAACAATCAGAAATGATGATAATTTCCTGCCAACCGATGATACCGGTTATTCCACGCCAATGTCTTACGCTGGATATACCTTAGCATGGTCAGACGAATTTGACGGAGCTGCTGTAAATACAAATGATTGGACTTTTGAAACCGGAACAGGTAATAATGGTTGGGGCAATAATGAGTTGCAAAACTATACCAACGGTGGAAATGCTTTTCAAAGCCTTGGGAAGTTAGTCATTGAAATACGTGAAGAAAGTGGCTATACTTCTACTAGAATGATTACAAAAGGTAAAAAATATTTTAAGTACGGTCGAGTAGATATTCGTGCTAAGTTACCGCAAGGTCAAGGTCTTTGGCCGGCACTCTGGATGCTTGGTGAAAATATAAATGATGTTGGTTGGCCTGCATGTGGTGAAATTGACATTATGGAAGTAGTCGGACACGAACCGAACAAGTTACATGGTACCGCTCACTGGGCAGACCAAAATGGTGTGCGTCAACAATATGGAAATTCGACTACATTATCTAGTGGTACATTTGCGGATGAGTTTCATGTATTTTCTATTGTTTGGAATGCGCAATCTATCAAATGGTATTTAGACGATACACTATATAATACGATTAGTATTACGCCTGCAAATTTGGCAGAATTCAAAGAGGAATTTTTCTTTATATTCAATGTAGCTGTTGGTGGTGATTGGCCAGGTTCGCCTGATGCTACAACTGTATTTCCTCAGCGTATGATTGTAGATTATATTAGAATGTTTCAATAAACTTGAAATAAAGAAAGACTAATAAATAGATAGTTTTAGAACCTAGATTCGCATTTAACCTTGCGTAACTACAATTTTAAATTCATAATATAAGAAGATTTAATACTAACATAAAAGCACGTCGTACACAGATATTTTTCTGTGAACTTCGTGCTTTTGTATCTATAGGTGATTTAATTATTAAGAAGTGAAATTGCGTAACTAGCTGATTGTTAGTGATTTGAGTAAATATTTAATAATTTATAAAAATAAACCAATGAAAAAGAGATACTTAATGCTATTTACTTTTCTATTAGCACTTACGTTTTCGTATAATGCAAATAGCCAAAATTTCCTAAAGACACAAGGAAAAATGATCGTCGATACTAATAACGGTGATACAGTAATACTAAGAGCAATGGGACTTGGAGGTTGGATGCTTCAAGAAGGTTATATGATGCAAACTGCAGGATTTGCAGGCACAGAATATAAAATTAGAGAGCTCATCGAACAAGAGATTGGTGTGGCTAATACTGCTGAATTTTACAATGCTTGGTTGGCGAACCATTGCCGAAAAATTGACATTGACTCATTAGCAGCTTGGGGCTTTAATTCCGTTCGTTTACCAATGCACTACAAATTATATACACTTCCTATCGAAGATGAACCTATCGCAGGAGAGCAAACATGGCTCAACAAAGGATTCGAAATGACGGATAGTTTGATTTCATGGTGTAAGCAAAATAATATGTACGTTATTTTGGATTTACATGGCGCACCAGGCGGACAAGGTTATAATGCGGATATTTCTGATTATGACCCAACGAAACCATCGCTTTTTGAAAGTGTAGAGAACCAAAAGAAAACGGCGGAACTTTGGAAAAAATTAGCACAACGCTATGTCAATGAACCAGCTGTTGCGGCTTATGATTTATTAAATGAACCAAACTGGGATTTACCAGGAGGAACTTTATTGAGAGAGATTTACGAAAGAGTTACCGACTCAATTCGTGCAGTTGATAACAATCATATGTTATTAATCGAAGGAAATTGGTTTGCCAATGACTTTACAGGTTTAACGCCTACGTGGGATAATAACATGGTTTATAGTCCGCACAAATACTGGTCATTTAATGAACAAGCTGATTTAGATTGGATTTTACCGATGCGGGAGACTTACAATGCTCCTTTGTTTTTTGGTGAGGCTGGCGAAAACTCAAACGTTTGGTTTAGAGATGCTATTAAGCTTTTTGAAGATAATAATATTGGTTGGGCATGGTGGCCAATGAAAAAAATAGAATCTATTTCTTGTCCAGTATCATCAATAAAAAACTCAGGTTACCAAGATTTATTGAATTATTGGGGCGGAACGGGTACTCAGCCAACGGCAGCAGTAGCAAAAGCAAGCTTGATGCAATTGGCAGAAGATTTAAAATTAGAAAACTGTCGTTATCAGAAAGATGTAATTGACGCTATGTTCAGACAAGTTCAATCTGACGAAACAAAACCTTATACAAATCATACTATTCCAGGTGTTATCTTTGGTGCTGACTTCGACATGGGACGTGATGGCTATGCTTATTCTGATTCAGAAACTGGGAATTATCATTTAAGCACAAATAATTTTACCGCTTGGAACAATGGTTATGCTTATAGAAACGATGGTGTTGACCTTGAACCATGTTCAGATAATGCGAACACAATAGGTTACAATGTTGGTTGGATTGATACCGATGAGTGGTTACAGTACACGGTAGGTGTTGCGGCGGATGCACTTTATGATGTAAATATTCGAGTAGCGTCTGGTGCTGGTTCTGGTGAATTTCACTTAATGATGGACGGAGTAGATGTGAGTGCACCTCAATTGATTCCAAATACAGGTGGCTGGCAAAATTGGCAGACGGTAACGGTTCAAGATGTTATTTTAAGTCAAAATGATAATAAATTACGTTTTTATGCTGATGTACAAGGTTTCAATATGAGTAGTTTGGAATTTGTTCAAAAAGGTTCTACGACCTCTATTCCAACAGGATTTGTTGATGGAAAAACGACCAGTACAAACACGGTTCAAATCCATTTCAACAAGCCAATTCAAGGTGCTTTACCAACGATGCCTGCGGATTTTCAAAT
Organism: uncultured Saprospiraceae bacterium; assembly: GCA_964564885.1. Lineage (GTDB taxonomy): Bacteria > Bacteroidota > Bacteroidia > Chitinophagales > Saprospiraceae > CAKZLL01. Next base: position 3,653 of record CAZMEH010000517.1, read on the forward strand.
TTTTGTAGATGGCGTAAGTGTTCCTATTTTGAATATGAGTATTGATGCGAATAGTAATAGAATCATAAATTACACGCTTGATGTCGAACTTAGATTTGGTAACATTATCAAAGGTTCTTACACTGGAACTCAAATTAATGCAACTGACGGAACGTCTTTAAATACATTTACATTAGAAGATATTCAAAATAACTTACCTGTTATTCATGCTATCCCTGGTAGAATGGAAGCAGAAGATTATTTCGACCAATTTGGAACACAAAGAGAATTTACTTCTGATTTGAATGGTATTTATAACCTTGGTTTCTTGGATGTTGATGATTACATGGATTATGATGTGGAAGTAGCAACGGCGACGACTTACAACATTAGCTATCGTACGTCATCTGATGGTTTTACTGGTGGAGTTGCTTTACAATTGATTGATGCAACAGGAACAGCAACGGTTTTACAAAATGTTAGTTTTCCGCCAACAGGCTCTTGGAATAGTTGGGCAACAACTAGCACAACAGCTGTCTTACCTGCTGGTCGTCATCATTTCAGAATTTTGGTCACGCAGCCGGCATTCAATTTTAATTGGGTTCAATTTGATTTCCTTTCTTCGGATAGTGAAGTGACAGCGTTTAATCAAATTCAGGTTTTCCCAAATCCGACACAAGGACAGTTTCAAGTAAGAGCGAATATGGATGAAGCGCAAAACGTAGATATCCAAGTTTTAAACTTACTTGGTCAAGTGATTTTGACGAAGCAAATTAATCATGTTTCTACCGTTCAAGAAACAATTGATTTAACGAATTTCCCTAATGGACAATATTTCATTAAGGTTCAATCTGAAAATGGGGCAATCTTTTCTGATAAGTTAGTGAAGATGAACTAAACTACACCGTTAAACCGATAGATATCGGATTGACGTTAAGGAGATGTACTCATTTTTCTAACGAAAAAATACTACCTCATTCTGAATCAAGTTCAGGATGAGGTAGTAATTTTTACTTTTTAGCTTTAAATAACTTCTTATTAGCATCCTTCCAATAAAAAGCAGTCAAACCTATAATAATTACAGAAACTAAAATATCTAAAGCAGAAAACATGGTATTTGTCCACCCATTATAGCTAATTAAAACAATCAATAGTACTGGAAAAAGCGTCTTATAAGTAAACCTAGAAAAGCCTCTAATAAATATCGGTTGTTCTCCGTACTGTCTTCCTTCTCTTGTTATAAAATTCTCTTCTCCTATCAATCCGTTTATTTTAGCTTCTAATTCTCCTAAGTAAGACATTTGATTAGAAATCAAGTTAATCAAGCGATAGTAGTTCAATAAATTAATAAGAAGAACAACCAAAAGCGTACTATTGATGATATAGTAACTTATAATAAGTTGACTATCATCTGGTGAACCCATTTTTTTATTGAACCAATTATTCGCTATCTCTCCCGTTAGGTTTTGGTCTATCGAGAATAAAAACAAAGCTGCTATAATGACAACAATGATTATAGAAAGTCTATCTCTTTTTTCTAGGTAGCCTTTTAGATGCGTAAAAGTGTCATTATAGTGTTCATGTAGGAATTCTACTTTAAATTCGTTGTCCATGTTCTATTATTTTTGATTGAATTTCTTAATTTTAGTGTTACGAAATGTTATGATTGAATCTTTAAAAAAATATAATGATACAACTTACTAAGTTTGATTTAAAAAATGAACTAATCAATAAAGGAATTGATAACTTCATCAATACTTATGCTAAATTGTTAACTACATCTAATCTGAAAGAAATTTTTGATATTAATGGTAAAAGAATAGAAGATTTTAAAAATAACCACAATAAAGAACTATTATCTGATGATAAGATTTACAGCCAAATAAATCAATTATATATTGAGTCTTTAGCTCATATAGATGGAATAGATAATATTATTCCTTCCCTTGTCATACCAAATTTTACTTTTCCATTAAAATCAGCACTCAAAGAAGAAATTAATTTAGGTAAAACCTTCGATGTCATCACTAAACTCAAAAAAGTTTTCTCCAGAGTAAAAGGATACAATCGCTTACTATCTATAGTTTTTATCTTCGAGAAAAGATTTAAAGACAACCAAGATAATTCTTTAAAAGAAAATGTTGAAACAAAACTCAACCTTTTAAATGCGGATATATTAAGATTCATAGAAGACGCAAGAGATATAGAAGAAATCAAACAAGAATACAAAAGTACCTATGTCCAACAACTAATAGAAGAAGAACGGTTCTTAAAAACTAAAACACTAGATATTGGAAATTGCGGACTAGATAAAATACCAGATGAAGTATTTGAATTAGAACATTTAGAAGTATTAATCTATGGTAGCAAATGGTATGACCTAAAGGAACTTAAAGAAAAAGAAAGTGCAAACAAATGGAATTCCAACCAAATTAATAAAATACCTGATAACATATCTAAATTACAAAACCTAAAAGCACTATATCTCGGCGGAGATAAGTATCATAATTATATAGAAGATGCTTCTCCAATAGAAAAATTAACCAAGTTAGAAATATTAGACTTAGGTAGAAATAGGCTAAAAGCAGTTGATTTCGTCAAATTTCCTACTGCTATAAAGTATTTAAA